>DHCD01000006.1 GCA_002398105.1 Syntrophomonas sp. UBA4911 | reverse complement strand
CGCAGGTGGATGTAAAGAGAAACCCCAAAAAGATCAATGGTGCCTATGCTGTTGGCGGCATGGAGCAATTAAAAAAAGAAATTAAATCTATATTGGGTTTTTCGCCCCATTACTATATTGTGGTAGACCTTGAAGCTTTTGAAGAGCTGGTGGATGCGATAGGGGGAGTGAATTTTTCTGTTCCCCAAGATATGAATTGGGACGACCCTGCCCAGGATTTACACATTCATCTAACAAAGGGCCTGCAACTTTTGGATGGGGACAAGGCCTTGCAGCTTGTAAGATATAGGAAGTACGTAAACCCCGATATAGAGCGTGTAGAAGTCCAACAGCATTTTCTTATGGCCCTGGCCGATAAATTGTTAACCGGATCAAATATCACCAAAATTCCTGAATTTATCGATATCGTTCAGCAGCATGTGGAAACTGATTTGTCGCTGCGGGATATGCAATGGTTCGCCCGCCAGGTGATGCAGCTTGACCCGGAAAAAGACTTTTCGGTGCAAACCCTGCCTTATAGCGGTTTTGGAGACTACCAAGGACATAATTATGTTTATCTGTCGGCAAAAGAGATTATCAGCTTGGTGAACCGGACCATTAATCCCTATATCAGTAACCTTACTGAGAAAGATATAAAAATTGTAAGATTGGAGGACTGAATACATGGAAAACAAAAAGGCGGCCCTTTCAGATGCGGAATGGAAGATTATGAAGCTCCTTTGGAAAAGATCGCCCCTTTCCTGCCGCCAAATTGAAGATGCGCTCAAGGAGGAAACCGGCTGGACCAGACATGACATCTTTTCATTTCTTAAGCGCATGGAAGCCAAGGACGCATTGCGAAGGGAAGATGCCAATCCACAGCTTTATTATCCTTTGCTGGACTACTATGAAGCCGTGACCGGGGAAACCCGTTCTTTTGTAGGAAAACTGTGGAACGGAAACTTGGGCCTGATGTTCTCCACCATGATAAAAAATGAGCAGTTGGACGAGGAAGAAATCAATGAACTGATGAAAGCGCTTCAAGCAGCCAAAAAATCAAAGGAAGGCGGCCAAGAATGATAGAGAATATTTTACGCCTTTTATTGCAAATTACTTTGACATCATCCTTATTGATTGCTGTACTGCTGGTATTGCGCATGTTATTTCGGAGAAAAATACGACCCACCTGGCAATATGCGGTTTGGATTTTGGTGCTCATACGGCTTCTGATCCCGCTGAATATCTCCAGCCCACTGAGTGTTATGAACGTTATCCAACCTCCGACTATTGCAACGGTTAAAACCCCTGTATCGGATCTGCCAGCCCTTTCTTCTCCTTTTTTCGAGCCACTTACATATTCCGAGCCGCCAAGCAACACAGCGGTACACGTTAAAACTGAGAAAAATACCAGTTATATAGAAAAAATCGACCTGTTCCAAATGCTGTTTATCTTATGGGTAATCGGTGCTTTGGCTGTATTTGTATACATGCTGATTCTGAACCGGGTATTCCTGCGCAGGTTGCGCCAGTCGGCTATAGAGCTATCATTTGACCAGATCCCCTTCTACCGTGACCTGTGCCGGCAGGCCGGGATAAAAACTCCCTTGCCGGTTGTTATTTCCCATCATTTGACTTCCCCCTGCCTGGTCGGCCTGTTTCGCCCTTACATTGCCATTACGCCGGAGGCCAAAACAGACAGGACGATACTAAGGCATGTATTGCTGCATGAGCTTTGCCACTTCAAGCAGAAAGACAATCTTTTCTCTCTGCTTCGGAATATCTGTTGTATTATTTACTGGTTTAATCCCCTGGTATGGATGGCGGCTCTGGCTTCCCGCGATGATTCCGAATTAAGCTGCGATGACCGGGTTTTACATTACCTGGATGAAAAGGAAAGCCTTGAATACGGCCATACACTCCTTGCTTTGTTTAGCACCTGTCACACAAAAGCAGCTATCCTTCACACGGCTACCGCCATGGCCACCGGACAAAGCGGCATTAAAACAAGAATTAACCTGATTATTAATCGCCCCAAGACATTAAAGAGTATTTCAGTTCTGGCCATAGGACTGGTGGTTTTATTGGGCGTGATGACTTTAACCAGCGCCAAAGCTAATGATCAGCAGAACCAGGGGGTAACTGCGAACTCGGGGGATAACGGGGCGCTGACCTTATCTGATAAGGCAGGTGTGTCCCCTATGATAAACGAAGCCGGTGGCCAACGTACCTTGGATATAGAGTCCTTGCGCCTGCTGGCCAAGGGAGATTTAACTTTTAGCGATATCATCAACGGCTATAAGGCCGATGAGGTGGTAAAGGGTGAAACCTATCACTATACGACATGGCGATACAGCATGGATAACGGTTTGCGCTTTGATTTGCAATATATCCAGGAAAAAAACCTGCCTGATCGATATACCGCTTCACTCATCCACAGTGGGTCCAATTACATCTTTTTTCCCTGCCGACCGGAATCACTGGAGCGATTTCTGACGGCTTGCGCCCAAGGGGACCAGTATTCTTTAAAAGCCTATGCGAGTTTTGATGCCAAGAAGGTTGCCGAGATAGAGTATGATGAGACAAAACAAGCGTTAAGAGTTTTTGATGAGGGCCAGACCTATACCCTGAACGAAAGCGGTTCATTCGGACGGGTCTGTTGGTCACCCGACAGCGTTTACGGGGCGTTTATCAATATGACGACTCTGGATGGAAAGGCGGGAAGGGACAATTGTGCTTATCTGTACGATTCCCAAAATCATCAGTTTCATAGTCTGATAAACCCGAAGACCATTCTAGCAGCGTTCAACGAACGCGGTACATTTGATGAAGAAGTCACCAGAATCTACCTTCGTCCTCGCATCCAATGGTCGCCGGACAGTAAAAAGCTGCTGCTTTCCTGTTATCCTGCTATAAATGACAATCATGTTGTTGCTTACTTAATCTATAATGTTGCTCAAAATGCGGTGGAGGATATCGTTATAAAAGAGGTCCCCAAAACACTTGACGAGGCGCTATCTTGGGAGTGGTGACCAG
>DHCD01000058.1 GCA_002398105.1 Syntrophomonas sp. UBA4911 | reverse complement strand
TGCCCAAAGGCGGCAGTCAATATTTTGTGCCCCCTTCTTTGTAATGCTTTGTTGGCTTAAGCATACTTACTTATAGAGACGCCTGGCCAGGAATGTTTTAAGAAAAGTTGGTGTTATTATGTATGCTGATAGTTTTAGTCTTTTTCGTCAGACAGATTTTTTGGAGAGGGGAATGTAATGGAAAGAGTTTTAACAATGTCACTGTCCAAGGAGTTATGTCTTCAGGATGAAGTACGTTCTTATGCGGATGTTTTTGCTGAGATTTTTGACCGCTACTACAATCGCATCTATAAGTATATGCGTTATCGTCTCAACAGCTTAGAAGAAGCGGAAGATCTGAGCAGTCAGGTTTTTGAAAAAGTGATGGAAAAAATCGAGACTTATCATCCGGATAGGGCGCCCTTTGAAGTTTGGTTGTTTTCCATTGCTCAGAATACGGTAAATTCTTATTACCGGCGTAACAAACGCAGGATGTGGTTCCCGTTGGAAAGCATCCGGGATTTGCCTTCCCGGCGGCCTAATCCTGAAGAAGCTGCAGTCCGCGATGAAGAGCAAGGCAGACTGCTGGCGGCTTTGAGTTCCTTAGGAGAACGAGAACGCAACATCATTGCCATGAAATTTGCCGGTGGACTGAAGAATAAAGAAATCGCAGAATTGATGGGACTGTCTGAAAGCAATACCGGTGTGATTCTTTACCGAGCCCTGCATCAATTGCGGGAAGTACTTAAAAGTGAGGAGTGAGTTGATGGAACAATTTGATCTGGTGAAACATTTCAGCGAGGATGTAGATAATATTCTGGCCGGTGATCCGCAAGTCAGCCGCCCGGAGCTTCAATCCGAATATAATGATCTATTGAATTTAGCGGCAGTATTGGCATCAGCAGATCTTGCCCCTGAAAGCCAAAAACAGCAAATACTGCGGCGGCAGTTAATCAACCGCTGTCTGGCGAAAAATACAGCTGAAGATAATAAGGAGGTTATTATGAAAAATTTCTTGAGGAAACATCGTCCCGCAATGCTGACATGCTCATTTGCCATGGTTGCCATGCTGGGTTTTTATCTTATTTTCCCGGGGGTCTTGACAGCAATGGCGAACAGCATTGGAAATATACTGAAACTAGGGCCGTATGTTACTTTGATTGCCGATGATGCGGCTCCTGAGCCAGCGCCCGCCACTCCCTTAACTGCTGAACAGCAGGCGCAGTTAGATAAAAATGGTTATGTTGAATACACAGATAAAAATGGAAATCTGGTCCTAATAAGTACTTGGGGCGAACCACCGGTAGACAAGGTTAATTATTCCAAGCTGGCGGATGCCCAGAAAGGTGTATCATACAAACTCCTGGTCCCGACTTATTTACCGCAAGGCTATTCTTTTAAAAATGCCGAGTGCTACAAAGGGTCCCAGAAATATATCACTCTGAACTTCCAGGGTCCGGGGCAAGACATTACTCTGATGCAGCGGCTTATGAATGAACAAACCAAATACGAAGCGGCGGGGGAAAAGGTTGAACCCGTTACAATTAACGGAAACAATGGCGCCTGGGTTGATTCGAGCCTGACATGGGGAATAGATGACGTGAATTATATCCTTATTGCTAAAGGACAGAGCAAGGATGAGATTATGAAAATTGCCGAGTCCGTAAAATAACGATGGACCAAAAAGGGCCGGTCGGTTTTGCGGGCGGCTTGAGGAAACTTATTGAACCATACTATATATTGATACGGAAGGTGAAAAAAACCAGTCGGCAGGTTTCTACACGGGCCTGCTGACTGGTTTTTATTCCCATTTTACCAAGGTTGGAACCGGAGCATTCTTACGTTCAGTAGAGAGTGTTGCCTTGCCTTCCCATATCCTAACTATTTGGTCATTTTCGTCTTTCATGGTAATGCGATATTCTATTTCCTGACCAGGCTTAGCGGGAAGATCATAAGTGCAGCCCCAAGTTCCGGGAGTACCAATAAACCAATCAATTGTTGGTGCCCAATCGTCCATTTTTACAGTCCGATATTTAGCTGGACCATAGATAGGTACTCTTTGAACCATAGTATTAAATTCAGGATAGTTAGTGCATTCAACCCGGAATTTATAGCCTTTCCCCATGAGCGCACTTCCATTTTCGGCTACAATATTCATGTAAAAAGTTCCAACATCGTCCCCAGTAGTGACCCTGATCTTCGGCTCTACTTCCAGTGCTCCGGACTGTTTCCCCGTTGTAATGTTCACAGTATAAGTATTTTGATCCCAGGTTACGGTTGCTCCCATGGCCTCGGCAGCAAATCTTATGGGAAAAGCGGTTCTGTTGCCGGCGATTACCGCTTGGGTGTCCATTGCCTTTTCCTGGCCGTTTACGGTGTAAGTGTTACTGCCGATGGTGAATACGGCGATGGTTTCACCTTTGATGATTGCAGCCTGACGGGCTGTATCGTTCCATCCTATCTGGCAGCCCATAGCCTCCATTGGTGCCCGTGCCGGTACCATGGTACGGTCATTAGAGTCGATATATGGAAGCTGGTCGGGAAATTTAACCGTATTCCCGTCTACTTTGACAGTAATATCCGGGGCTGCCTCGACGACAAAATCAGGAACCGACATTAAAAACCCTAGTAACAATGTTAAAGCGACCCATTTCGTTTTCCTAAACTCTATATTCATTAAAACCTCCATCTCGCCGCTGTTACTGGCTATATAAATAGTGATGAAAAGTTGTTTTTTATGCTGATAATCTCCTCTCAAGAAGGAAAAGCATACCAGAAAATAAAAAGATATGAAAGCAGCCGCTTGGTAAAATCAAGTAACTACATAAAACTACCAAGAAAGGAATTGCGTAAATGTCTGATAAAATTATACACCTAACTAAAG
>DHCD01000080.1:2884-20102 GCA_002398105.1 Syntrophomonas sp. UBA4911 | reverse complement strand
CAGAAATGATTGCTGATGTATCCCAATATATTACTGGTTTATCTTTCATTAGTCGCGATCCTCCTGCAGGAACTTTTGTGCCAGTTCCTGATCCACAGGCAAAGGAGGAGGAAGTAAGCGGGTATTTTTAGAAGGAGGTTCAAGCAGCCCGTTTCTTTCCATGTTTTCTACCCTTTTTTCTAAAGAAAGCGACTCTTGTTTGATAGGGACCAACTTAGCTACCTGAACTCCCCGGTGGCTTATAGTTATCTCCGAACCTTTCTGTACTTCTTTTAGTAAGCGGCTTAAATTCATCTTTGCTTCTCTTACTCCTACAACCATCTTGGCCATTAAATATACACCCCATTCAATGTAGTTCTTGTAATTACATATTTATTGTAATCTATAGAACTACATATATCAAATTATTTACTGAAGGCTTCTCTTTTACTTAACGAACGGATGTAAAACCTATATATACCCTACCCCTTTTTATATATCCCCGCTTACTCTTTCGCCCCCCGGTCCGCATATAATACTGCGGCCGCTAGTTTGGGGAATTACTTGTAAAATCTATATTCCACCCCCCCAGAGAGTTTAAGTTTTTGAAGCGAACACTGAGTATCTTTATCTTAATCCCCCGCTTCCGAACCAGCGTCCTCTTTTTGAACCATGGCTACCGCTTCACGATAAGTACAAATGAGATCGTCTTGCCTCCAGTCGGATGTATGCTCTACAAAAACACATCCGCCAAGGCCACCTTCAAGCCGCTGAAATATACCGACTCCGCATATTCATGAGCGCCTTTCTGAAAGGCTATGCTATCGGCTATTTCATTTTTATCAAGAATATAAACATATATCAGATCATTTTTGGGATCAATCATCCAGTATTCCTTGATGCCGCATTGCTTGTAAAGCTCCAGCTTCTTAAGCATATCCTTGCTTCTGGTGGAAGGCGAAAGGACTTCCACCACCAGTGTGGGAACTCCTTTGTATTTACCTTTTTTATCCATGTTGTCCCTGTCGCAGATAACGACTATATCCGGCTGAACAACGCAAATATTGTCCTCTGCCTTAAAAAGGGTAATATCAAAGGGCGAAGTGAGGGGAATACACTTTTTATTTTTAAACCAGTTGTAAAATGTGCCAAATATCTCTTGAACAGCATATTGGTGCCCGTAAGAGGGCGAGGCGAGATTGTATATGACTCCGTCAATCAGCTCAAACCGCTGCTCGGAAGCTTCCACAAGTTCCAGAAATTCCTCATAGGTCACCCGGCCCTCTCGGGATTGATATTCTGCCGCGCCTTCCGCCGCAAGGCTGCTATTCTGATCATCGCACAATAATATCCTGGCAACATCCTTTCCATTTTTGGTTACGATGATTTCTTCGTTGGCCTCAACATATTTTAAGTATTTGCCAAAGTTATTCTGAACTTCTGTCGATGGAACCCTCATCATATCTCCTCCATATTAGCTATACATACATTTATTATGTATATATTTAGCTAATTTGTCAACGCCGCAATATATTTTAGCTAATATTTGTTAAGCTTTTTCTTGTAATCTATAGAACCACATATATCAAATTATTACTTAAGGCTTCTCTTTTACTTAATGAACGGATGTAAGACCCGAACCGGAAATGCCAGGGCGCGGGGCTCTGATTGGCCGTCAACCTCCACTGTGGTGCTGGCAAAGATTATACCAATGACCTGCCCCTGATCGTTTATTACCGGACTGCCGCTGCTGCCAGGCTCAACCGGGAGTTTAATATCAAACACCAAAGAATTGCTATCGGCAATTTTATGATACCGCCCTACTTCACCTCGCTGCGATATTTTTTCAAAACCAAGCGGATTGCCGATTATGGTTACAATATCACCGGTTTGGGCCTGGAATTTAAAATCCGGAGAAATAGCCGGCAGGTTGTCAGCAGCGAGCCTGATGACAGCAACATCTGCGCCCGGAATCTCCTCATATTTATTGGAGTAGTATTTCCTGCCGTCGCCAAAGGTAATGGTTATTGCATCAGCATTGGCGACAACATGCTGATTCGTAACAATCGTACCTGTCGGGGATATGTTAAAACCGGTACCGTGACGAACCACGGTATTAAGCGGCCCGTTTATGTCAGTAGCCTCAATATTTACTACTGCCGGTTGGCATTTTTGAACGATTGCGTCTTCGGTTAAGCTCTTATTTTGATCTAAAAAGCTCAGTTTATTGGAAAAAAGGTAAGAAAAGTTGGGCACGGAAAACACTATAAAGGCTAATAGAATCAAAAGAGCTACTGTTTTTACAAAGCAGCCCGAATTATTTCGATTCTTTATATCATCTTCAAGTAATTCTTCCTCCTCAGGAATTTCGTCTATTTTCATGTCTTCGTCCATATAAAATGTTTGCCTTTCAGTGTGGTACATGTCCTTCACTTAGGTTGATTATTATTCATCTTGACTAAACAACGGGACCGTACCCCTCCGAGGAGACATTCCGGAGGTCAGCTTCCCCACGAGCGCCCGGAACCGTAGGCTCGCTTATTTTTCCCGGCGAGTTTGAAATAACTGTTTCCCGCACCATTAGTGTTTCTATTATCCCACAATACTGTTACCAATACATAACTCATTTAGTAATCTATAACATTGGTACATTTCGATAAGCTTCCATTAATTCCTGCGATTATTCACTTAAATCGGATTTAATGTCAATATCTTCAATTAATAATGCCATCAATTACCAGAAACACCTTCCTATCCCTCGAACTCAGGATAATTCGACCATAAAGCCCTTTATGTGACTAAAAGTGATTCAATTGTCCATATTTACCAAAAGGTAGAAAATATTTTAAGCCGAATTGATTATCTAAGGAGGCGTGAAAGGAAATGTATATGAAAAAAATTATTTTCAGATGGAAATTTAACTTTTTATTCCTGATTTCTGATTAGAAAAGGAGGAACTTATGCTAACCTTGCGTTGCAGGCAATTGTTTTTTTGCTGTGTAGTAGCTTTACTTATGGTCGCAACAATACCTCTCTCAGTTCAAGCCAGTGATTATGGTACAAAAGATTTAAGCTTGGGCAGCGAGGGAGCGGTCGTCACTCAGTTGCAGAAAGATCTTACCGAGCTAGGCTTTTATAAGAATAGTATCGACGGATGGTTCGGCCCCAAAACTCATGATGCCGTAGTGAGTTTTCAAAAATCCCGGGGACTGAAAACGGACGGCCTGGTTGCTTCAAAAACCAAAACAGCCCTGAATGCCGCTATGGCACCAGCCAATGATGCACAAGGTTTAAGCTTGGGCGGCAAGGGGTCGGCGGTCACTCAGCTGCAGAAAGATCTTACCAAGCTAGGCTTTTATACGAATAATATCGACGGATACTTCGGCTCTAAAACTCATGATGCCGTAGTGAGTTTTCAAAAATCCCAGGGACTGAAAACAGATGGCCTGGTTGCTTCGAAAACCAGGACGGCCCTGAATAATGCCTTAGCAGGGATTGTATCCTCACCCAAGGTATCAGCCTCCGCCAAGTTGCCCACCGCGGCCAGTATCCGTGATTATAATGAAAATGAAAAACCAATAGTTGACTCTTTCCGGAAAAACTTTGACGGCAGTCTGGCTCAGACTCTGGTAGGACGTGCAATTTGGTATATGGAATATGGCTATATGAAGTATGGGCATACCAAGTATGCCAGCACCGGTTATATAGACTGCTCCAATTTTGTTTCCCTGGTATACAAAGATTTCGGATATTCCATTACTTCGGCAGCCAAAAACTATGGCTCGGTAGGGAAAAAGGTTGCGGGGGTTTATGCGGCTAAAAAATCCGGAACCTCAAAATACTCCCTGGTGGGCGTAGAAAAATTAAAACCCGGCGATATATTCACCTACTGGAACTCTGATGCACCAGCCAAGACCCATATAGGTCATGTAGCTATCTACATGGGCGTAATCAACGGCAAACCCTGTATAATAAATACCTGCAAAGGTAACCCCACCGCTATAGGAATAATTGATGATTTTTCCTACTGGTACGGTTCAAGTCTCATCGAAGTGCGTCGGGTTTTACCGGACAGCGCATTTACAGCAGGCAAAAATTTTACCGATCAAGGACCGGTTCTTCCGGCAATATATCAAATTAGACCGGACAAAGCGATTGTGATGCCTAAAAATCTCAGTACCGGCTTCTAAATTCCCTGTAAATTCCTGATACGTCTCCTTACATAAAAACCTCGCTAAATCGCAAGAAATAGCGAGGTTTTGTGTTGAAATAAAATGGGAATTGGTCCCACTTCCTGTGTAGTATTTTTGCTTCAATTGTATTCAGGATGCAACTTCCTTGGTAGACCTGCTGCATCCATCTCCGTATTTAAAAAATATTTAAGCAACATGTTCAAGGCCGATTTCATTATTTATTCCCGGTGAAATCGGCCTTTTCGATTCTATCGGGAAATATGCTTATTAATTAAACTTCTTGGCATGAGTTTTGCTCCTACTGCAAATCAGGCATTTAAAAAGTCGGGAGCCTTTGACTCTATACATCTCGACCAGTAATGTCGCCCAACCATACTGTACTTCATAATTATACGAGAGGAAAATCTTATATGAATATATCCCATCTTATTAAGCGCCATGCATCTATCCAACCCCACAACCAGGCAATTATCTGCGGGGATGACGGCACCGTTTTTACTTGGCTTGAGCTTGATAAAATAGTCAACAAGCTGGGAAATGCCCTATTGTCTTTAGGGATTAAGAAAGGTGATGTCGTATCCCTTTATCTTCCTAATTCTGCTGAGTTTTTGTTCGCCTACTTTGCCGTAACCCGAATCGGAGCTGTGATTTTACCTTTTAATGTCCTGTTCAAGACTGGGGAAATATCTTATATCCTGAAAAATTCCCGGACCAGGGTTTTAATTGGCGCCTCCCCAGGAATTGAAAATAACCTGGTTAAGATTAATAAGGATGAATTTCCTCACCTGGAAACTATCATTACCGTAGGCTACCCGGTAGCGAACTGTCTTGATTTTTATGCATTGATTATGGAAGGTTCTGAAGATCTGGCCATGGTAGAATGCACCCCCGAAGATTTGGGGAGTTTAGTATATACTTCCGGGACTTCCGGGAATCCCAAGGGAGCCATGCTGAGTCATGGCAATCTGGAAGCTATAGGCGCCTTGAGCTCCATTGCCCTTCTTATCAACGACAAAGATCTGCTGCTTACCGGAGCGCCATTTTGTCATATATGTTTTGTCCTTTCCGTATTGGGGCCATTTCATGCCGGAGCAGGTATCGTTACCATGAACCGGTTCGGCGCCCATACCGCCTTACAACTGATAGAACATTATAAAGTTACACACTTTTCCGGGGTGCCCACTATGTTTATGTACATGCTGCAGCAATTTGACCGCCAGGAATATGATGTAGGTTCATTACGCCTGGTGCACTGTGCTGGAGCCCCCATGCCGGTGGAACATATCACGGAGATCGAACAGAAGCTGGGAGTGGGGTTCTGTGAGCTATATGGAGCCACGGAAACCAGCTCCATTGTCACCTACAACCGCCTGGGGCACAAACGTAACGGCTCCATTGGACAGCCTGCCTACGGTATCCAGATCAGAATAGTCGATGAATCCGGCTCCGTCCTTCCTCCCGGGGAAACCGGCGAAATTTTAGTCAAAGGCCCGGGTATTTTCAAAGGCTACTGGGAAATGCCCGAAGCTACTAAGGAGGCCTTTGACGGGGAATGGTTCCATACCGGTGATTTGGGATACTATGATAAGGACGGCTATTTTTACATCGTTGACCGTTTGAAAGACATGATCGTTTCCGGGGGCTACAATATTTATCCGCGGGAACTGGAGAGCGTTATTTACCAGCACCCTAAAATTCTTGAAGCCGCGGTCTTAGGGCAAAAGGACCCGCTTAAAAATGAAGTCCCCAAGGCTTATGTCGCTCTCAAGGAAAACGAACAGATGACTGCGGAAGAATTGATTGATTTTTGCAAAGAACGCATGGCCGCCTATAAAGTGCCGCATTTGGTTGAAATTCTACCGGAATTACCCAAAAGTCCCACCGGCAAAATCTTAAAACGTATGTTAAAATAAGGGCCCAGCTGTTACCCAGCCGGTCTGGAATGCATCAACCCTATAAATCTCTTTTCCGATAATCCCTTATTGATGATTGATGTTTTCTCTCCAAGAATTGATCCGGAATCCAATCACTGATATACTCTCCGCTCAAAACTTTACATACTATTTTCTTCTCTTCCTTATGCAATCCTTCAATAAAGGTATTCGTTGCCACTATAATTCCTTCTTGCCCAAACAAGTTGCTTTCCCCATCTTTTATTATTACTTTTTCTTTCAGCATGACTATCCCCACCTTTTAACTAATGAACTAAACTTGTAATTAAATTCCTTGAAAGCATTAATTGACTCGAATATCAACCACAAGCAGGTAGCGATTGGTGGCAAGAGCAATCAGGTTGCCCTGTTCATCCACAACTTTCGACTCAATCAAACGATCTGTTTCTCCCTCCATAAAATCTGAACTGATATAAATAGCCCCACTAACACTTGGGTGCAGCAATGATACTTTCGAGCTATATATTACCGGATGTTTTCCTTCGAGCGGACCAGTGCATACTGCAATATAAGAACCGGCTTCGCATAATATAGAGCAAACGCCCAAATTAATTTCCCCAAGCCTATCAATGAACTTCCCTGTTGCCGGAATAAACAATTCACACTTTCCCGGCTTCCAGCGACTCACCTTTAAGCTTAAATACTTAAGGAAAGGCATATTTTCAATCTCATTCACAATTCTTCTCAAGTCATTATCATTCACCACTATCCCCCCTAAACACTCATCATTTATTAAAAGCGGTTAAGACGGACAATAATATATATAGAACAGATTCATATGATGAGATTAATAATCACAGCTTTGTTTCTAAAGGTAATAATCATTGGGCATTATTGAAATATCACTCAGTTCCATTATTAACTTTATTAAGCAAAATTCATGCCAAACTATCATACCTCAAGCATACTTGGCTATTTCACGATTTTATACTTTGATAAATTTAGACAAATAAATAATATTATTCGATTTGAGAATATAGGAAAAGAAATATAAAAAATAAGAGCGGCTTTTATCGGCTTTTTGTAAGGGCTAACGGTTGGCATGGTAATTGCATTAAAGTGAAGCATCAGATCGTCATAATGATAAGGGGATGGCAGAGAGACGCAAAAGGAGGGAGATAAGTTCTCATTTGGGTCACGTAACATAATTGATTAAAGTTTTTCGTAATTAAGGAGAACGGCTCTCTTCTTTATTTAATCCATATTTGTTGATCTTTTTGTACAGGGCGGATATATGTATATCAAGGGCTTTAGCTACTGCACTTTTGTCGCCCTTCATATCTTTTAAGGCTTCCCTGATGAGCCTTTTTTCGCATAAATTAAGGTAGGTCTTCATCGTCGGAAGATTGCAGCCGGCTTGGGAAGATGTTTCAACCTCAAGATAAGCCGTTGGAATGAGAGTCTGCTTATTTATCAATTTTAAAATATGTTCCGCTTTAATTGAGGTGTAGCCTTCCATGCTTGCTACTACGATGGTCTTTTCAATAAAGTTTTCCAGTTCCCTTACGTTTCCCAGCCAATCATAATCGTAAAAGAGATTTATAGCCTCGGGTTCAATACTATTTATTGAGGTTTCCAGTCTTCTATTTATCTTCTTAAACAGTTCGCCGGTTAATAGAGCAATGTCGTCTTTTCTTTTCCGAAGCGGAGGAAGGCTTAATTTAATCACATTAAGCCGAAAATAAAGATCCTGTCTAAAATGTCCTTCGGCGATTCTTTTTTCCAAGTCCTGGTTGGTGGCGGCAATTACTCTTACGTCAATTTTTCTGGGCTGGCTGAATTGGCTCCCCAAAGGCTCAATCTCCTTTTCCTGCAGAAAAACCAATAATTTTGCCTGCATTGAAAGCGGCATTTCTCCTATTTCATCCAGGAAAATGGTGCCTTTATCCGCTAATTCAATTTTACCCTTTTTGCCTCCCTTGAGCGCTCCGGTAAAAGTCCCTTCATTGTAACCGAATAGTTCTGATTCTAATAACTGTTCCGGTATGGCGGCGCAATTAATCCGTATAAAATTATTTACTTTTCGTTTACTGGAGTAATGAATAGCTTTAGCGAATAAGTCTTTCCCGGTTCCGCTTTCACCGGTGATCAATATGGTGCTATCTGTATTGGCTACCGTCTGGGCCAAGTCTTTTATTCTTAAAAAATCGGGATTATTGCCGATTAATTTGTCAAATCCGGAGAACAATTCATCTTGTTTTCGGACCTTTTCTTTAGTAGCGTTCAATTCTTCCTCAAACTTATTCATCATTTTCACGAATTCAATCGCGTCTTCTGTCTCCAAAAATATACTGCGCCCGATGACTCCAATGATACGGTTATTAAGAATAATAGGATAAGAAGAAGCAATAAAGTGCCTGCCGTTAACCATGAAAACATAACCCTTCTCCGGAATGCCGCTTTTCAATACCTTAAGCATTCTTCCACCGACATATACGTCATCAATGAATCTTCCTTCCACATCCTTTCTTTGCAGGCCCTGATGCCTGAGAAATGTATTATTGAAATAAGCAATCCGGCCTTTTTCGTCAAGCACTATAATAGCCTGATTGGGATCTTCGAGAACATACTTTTTAGCATCATCAAAATATCCGCCGATTAATTCATATTTGTATTTTGGGGGTATCATCATTCTATACACCTCCATTTTTTACAGCCTTCAATGTGTATAAATCAAGGATATTAAAGAATTTTCGACAAATTTGTTATCGTCTCCTTTTTAGGTAATGCCATTATTTCACCTATCAAATTGATAGATGTTTTTTATACTTCGATTTTAAAAGCGCCATAAAACAAAAAGAGCCTGACAAACACTTGTTATTATGGCCGTTTTTACCTTATCCCGGCTGTCTCGAAAAAACAGACTTATAGAAAAAAATTATGGACCTGCAATAATTACTGCATCACCATAATTACAAAAGATATCAATAGCAAATTCGTCAGATTTCTTTCTAAAACAGTAGACATATTTTTATATAATTATTTACCTGCTGCAAAATCCGCTTCATTTAACTCTATCTTGGGCAAATCTCTCTTTAATATCTTTCCGGTTGCGCCTTTGGGCAGTTCATCCATAAATCTTATAATGCGCGGCACTTTATAAGAAGCCAGACTCTGCAAACAAAAATCAATCATTTCCTGAGCGGTCATTATACAATTATTTTTTAAGCGAACATAGGCCGCGGGCACCTCCTGGCGGACAGGATCTTTAACCCCTATAACCGCTGCTTCCGCTACCTTGGGATTCTTATATATTACCTCTTCCACCTCTCTGGGATATACGTTATAACCACTGGATACGATCATATCCTTTAACCGGTCCACGATATACAGGTATCCGTCATCGTCAAATTTGCCCAGATCCCCGGTGTGAAACCATTCCCCGCTGAAAGCCTTTGCAGTAGCTTCGGGCATATTCCAATAACCCTTGCAGTTGCCAGGACCTTTTACCAGAATTTCTCCGACTTGACCCGCAGGCAGCTCACAACCACCTTCATCAACAATTTTGACTGCTATTCCGCAAACTGGCTTGCCTACCGAGCCAATTCTCCTATGGCCCATTCTGTTATAGGAAATTATGGAGGTCGTTTCGGTAGTACCGTATTGTTCGCAAAAACTAAGGCTGAATTTTTCTTCAATTTCTTCAATATATTGTATTGGCATGGGTCCCCCGGCACAAAAAGCCAACCGCAAATAGGCCAAATTATATTTGCTGCTGTCAAAATTCTTAAGCATATAAATGTACATAGTTGGAACTCCGATAACATGAGTAGCTTTGTAGCGGGACATTATCTCCAGGCTTTTTTCCGCATTGAAACAGTTTAATATCAATATTCCCGCTCCGGCGCAAAAAGGTCCCAACACAGA
This sequence comes from Syntrophomonas sp. UBA4911, assembly GCA_002398105.1. Taxonomy (GTDB): domain Bacteria; phylum Bacillota; class Syntrophomonadia; order Syntrophomonadales; family Syntrophomonadaceae; genus UBA4844. The sequence goes on along the minus strand of DHCD01000080.1, from coordinate 10,111 downwards.
GATGAGAAGAGCAATATGGCAGAACGGAGGAGCCGAATATACTAAATCCTGATCGTTAATATGCAGGATTCTCATGTTGTAAGTTGCCATGGTCATAAGGTTGCAATAGGTCACATCGCCCCTTTTGGTTTTCCTGAAGTACCGGAGGTGTAGACTAAAGACATTACATCATCATTCGAGCACTCCACCGGTTCAAGCTGTTCAAAAGCGTCATAAAGTATCGAATAAAAATCTATACCCTCCTTTAGAGGCTTTCCCACCGTTATTATTTTTTCTAAGCCGGGGAAACGCTCCCTTTGAGAAATTATATAAGTTTCGACTTCTTCTGATGATCCGACCAGTATCCGTGCGCCGGAATCGTTAAGAATATAGGAAATTTCTTCGGTTTTAAAAATAATATTAAAGGGTAATACTATGGCCCCTATTTTCATTGCTGCAAAGTAAGTAATTATAAACTCGGCACAGTTGGGCAAATATATGGCAACAACATCGCCTTTCCTTAATCCAAGATAAGTTAGAGCGTGGCCCAGTTTATTGATTGACTTTTCAAGTTCTGCCCATGTCAACTCCCGGCCACTATCACCTTCAATAATAGCCTTGCCGTTCGGGTTTATGGAAGCATTACCCGAAACTATATCAGCAATGTTCACGGTTTTTCCACCCCTCTTTAAAATACAACTTTACCATTGTCAGGCAGTTTGTAGTTAAATAGATTATCATTCCTCCGTGCAAGGTTTTAAAAATTCCTTGCACGGAGTACTAAATATGATTTTAAAAATTTTGATATTAAACCTACCTTTAGTTGCCTGGACTATTTTCTTGCAACGAATGCCCTTCCTAATAGAAAATCGTAGAAAACAACAACACCGTGATCAGGGCCAGATTGGCTCCGCAGAAACCGAGCGCAAACATATCCTTATAGACCTGTTTGTGCTTCAAGCCGAAAACGGCAATACAGGAGAATACGAAACCTGCATGAGGCATGGCTGACCATGCGGCTGAAGTTATAGCCATGACCCGGTGGAGCAATTCAGGGTTAGCCCCGGCGGCAATCCACTGGGGACCAAATTGGGGTACAATTATCCCCAGGGCACCGGCAGCCGAGCCGGAAGCACAGGAAAGGAATGCAGTCACTGCCACTGCTTGAGTCATTGCGCCTCCCGGTACGCCACTAATAAGATTCATTAGGTAGGTAAACCCCGGGGCCTGAGTTACAACTGAACCGACACCGGTTGCCGCCGCCGTAAATATAAGCGGCATAACGGCATTGGTCGCCCCGACATTAAGCGTCGCAAGTTGATTGGGTATATATTTCCGGTACAGTATCGCTGATACAATAACACCGGCCAATAAGGCTATGATCGCTACATTGTTGATTTTTACCGCACTGCCGTACACTATGATACCAACGACGACCAGCAGGGGCAGAACCGATGCCAACAAAGAGGGTAATTCTTCGGGCTTATAATCAATCTGGATTTGCTGGCCGATTTCCACGTAGCCTTCGCCCGATTCAAGAGCCTTATGCAGTTGCCATTTCATATACCATAATCCGTATGCAACTACCACTACGCAGGCAATAAGACTTACCCCCGCAGCCGAGGTCAGCGGCGTTCCCATGGCAGTGGGAACAACGTTTTGAATAGAAGGAGTAGCCGGCAGCACGCTCATAGTAATAGTACACCCGCCGAAAAACATAGGTAATAAGACTATTTTCCACGGTAAATTTAGTTCCTTGAAAATTGGCTTGCCGAGGGCGACAACCGCAAAGATAAATATGAACATGGTTACGCCGCCATAGGTTAATGCGGCTCCTATCAGCGCGATAGCCAGCAATACTTTATAGGGATCATCTTTGCCGGTCAGTTTAAAAATACTGTTTGCTATGGTAATAGTCGCTTTACTGTCTTCCATATATTTGCCCAGCAGGGATCCCAGCAGGAATATTATCATATACGAAATGAGAAATCCGCCGAGTCCTCCAAAATATGTTTTTCCAGAACCCAGCATAGCTTCAGCCACCGGCATGTGGTTGGTCAAGGCTATTACTATTGCTGCCACCGGGGCAAGGATAAGTACATTCCATCCTTTCCATGCCATGAAGATCATTAAAGCTATACCCAGCAGCAACCCTATTGCTAACGCCATTAAGAGGCACCTCCATTCATGACTGGGTTTTCCTTATTTAATAATGGGGCCCGGGAATGGCAATATTAGTTTGTCAAATTCCTCCTCTCACCACTCCCTGAATAACCGGCCAGGTCAGAGCTACCCTGACCTGGCCTAAAGTTTAGTCTATCTAAGTAACCTTACTGATTTGTGGTCGGGAATAGGTTTTAACCGAAGCACTCCTCGTCCATGTCTATGGCCGAGGTATCACCGATTTCGAATACCTTGCGCACGAAGCCTATTTGAGAAACAACATTCTTCACATAGAAGCTGGCACTGGCAACCTTACCCCTGTAGAACTTGGCGTCATAATGGTAATCGCCCAGTTCCTGCAGCTTGCCGGCAGCCAGGAGGCCCTGATCAAGAATTAACCTTCCGCAATAAAGCTGTGACGCAGCATCCAGCATACGAGTCGCAAATAAGGGCAGCATTTGGTTCTTACCCTCTTGGCCGTATTTCTGCAGTTGTTGCATAATACCCTGGAAGTCCGCCAGAGCTTCGCTCATAATTTCAAACTCTTTCTCAAAGCCGGCTTTATTCTTGTTGTTTTCAATGAAAGTACTGATATCGGTTATCCAGTTTTTATACACCTGGCCCTTTTCCATGGTAAACTTGCGGCCTATCAGATCCAGGGACTGGACATAATTCGTACCTTCCCATATGGATGAAACCTTAACATCTCGGGCCAGCGATTCAACCTCGTATTCAGTGCAAACACCATAACCGCCGAATGTTTGGATGGCGTCCCTGATCAATAACCAGGCCTGATCGGTAGCATAGGCTTTACACATGGGGTTGCTGATCTGGAACATCCCTTCGGCAAATCTGCGTTCCTCGGGATCTTCACTGTCGTGGGCAAGATCCAGGTAATAGCAGGTTTTCATGATTAGGGCTCGCATAGCTTCAGTAGTGGCCTTCTGCACCATCAACATCCGGCGTATGTCTTCATGCTCTATTATTCTAACTTTCGGCCCTTTGGGATCTGTGGTTTTGGTGCCTTGAATCCTTTGCTTGGCATAATCGCGCGCCTGAAGGAATGCTTCGGATGAAGAACTGAGCCCTTGGAACGAAGTAATCAGCCGTTCTTCATTCATCATGGTAAACATTTGCGCTATTCCTTGAGCCCGCCCTTTTTCATCAGGGGGATCTCCGATAAGATACCCATAGCATTCGTTGTTTTCGCCATAGGACAGACTGCAGGTAGGCTGGCCATGTACGCCCATCTTCTCCTCTACTCCGGTACAGATCACATCATTAAAATTGCCCGGACTGCCATCGTCTTCAACCCAGTACTTGGGAACTATGAACAACGATAGTCCCGCAACGCCATCCCTGGCTCCCTCTACTCTGGCCAGAACCATATGCACAATGTTTTCTACCGTGTCATTGTCGCCGGTAGTAATAAAGATCTTGTTGCCTTTGATCTTATAAACCCCGGGGGTTTCAGTCGGAAATGCTTTGGTGACATTGGCGCCGACATCAGAACCTGCGCCGGCTTCAGTCAGATTCATGGTTCCGCCCCATTCACCGGAAATAAGTTTGGGTAAAAACTTTTGCTTCAGATATTCACTGCCATGCTGCTGAATAACCGATATGGCTCCGGAGGATAATCCCCAATAAGCTATGATTGATAGATTATCAGCCGCCAATATTTCTAAATTGGCCAGGTAAATTGTATAAGGGAGGTGCCCTTCTACTTCCCGGTCTGCGTTTGACGCTCCCAGGCCGGCCTCATTGATGGTTGCCATGGCTTTTTTAAAGGAATCGGGAGTTACCACTTGGCCGTCAATAAAGCGCGCCCCTATTTGATCGGTATCTTTGGCAATAGGGCCCAGAATGTCGCGGGCAATCTTAAAGGTAGTGTCAACAATGGGGTCAACATCATCGACACCATAATAATCCCTATATGCCGGCAGAGAGAATAACTTCTCCATATCCAGCCATTCTTTAAGGACAAATTTAACTTCCCTCATATCATATAGGAAATTGGTAATTGCCATTTTGAACCTCCTTTCGTGTTTGGTGCAATAATCCTAAATTAATCAATAACGCCTCTACCTTTTAAAGCTTCATATTCGGCGTCGGTATAGTCGAGAAGCTGCTTGAGAATCACTTCCGTGTCCTGGCCCAGGGTCGGAGCCCCGCGCCATATCTGACCCGGAGTGTCACTGAATTTGGGGCAGAATCCAAAGGCGGTTACTTCTCTTTCCAGGGTCTCGTCCTTATATTTAACCCAACAATCTCTCTGTTTCCAGTGCTCCTGCCCCATTACGTCTTCGCAGTCCCAGCATACACCGGCGCCTACCCGGTGGGAATTCAATATGTCAGAACATTCCTGGGCCGTGTGGCTCATGCACCATTCATGAATTTTGCGGTCCAGTTCCTGTCCCTTCTCAGATGCCAGCGCCTCTACGCCAAAAGCAGCGGTTTTATAGGGATACTCTTCCAGAGACAAACCGGTTGCTTCCATGAAGCGGTTGTAAACCAGCTCGCCGAAGGCGCCTATATTGAGATAACGTCCGTCTTTGCACGGATAGACATTGCCAGGCTGGAAGAAGGAAATCTTATGACCGAACCTTTGTTTCTTGTATTGGATTTGATCCCAGAGGCACCAGTTGTCATCCATAATTCTCATCATACCTTCAGCTTGAGTGTTCTCAATGATTTGACCCTTGCCGGTCCTTTGCACTTCACGTAGCGCCATCATTATTCCGGCGAAAGCAAATAATGCAACCACATAATCACCAATATACTGGGTGGCATACAGGGGAGGTCCATCCGGGAAGCCCTGCAGGTTGGAATAGCCGGACACAGATTGCCCGATCGGGTCATAAGACGCCCTGGCCATTTCTGATTCCAGACCGCCAAAGGCCGGCCGACCGAAGCCGTTGACGTTGCAGATAACCAGCCTGGGGTTTACCTCCAGCAGTTCCTCATTGGTAATGCCCAGTTTATCAATCCAAACCATGTTCTCTAACCAGACATCGCTGTTTTTAACCAAAGACAGGAAAATTTCTTTGGATTCCGGAACTCTGAAATTGGTTTCCAGGGCCAGAGACAGCTTATTGCGGGCATTCTGCATCCAGGCCCCGCTGATTGATTTGCCGTTTTCTCCTACTATTTGAGGATTCTGCAGGCGATACGGGTCCGGCATTTTCGGCCTTTCCAGACAAATGACCTCGGCTCCAAAATCGGCGAACATAGTAGCCGCAAAAGGCCCGGCTACTATAGTTCCGTTACTTATCATTCTTAATCCGCTCAGGGGCCCAAACTTGGGGGTAAACATCGGTGCAGGTTTTTTTTTCAGTTTTCTCCATCTCTCCATAGGGGAATTCCTCCTACAATTAATCTAAATATCTCTGGTCCAAACGGAAGCCATGGCAGCGCCGCCGCCTACGCACAGGGAGGCAACACCAGTAGTCTTGCCTAATCTCTCCAACTCATAGTACATAACCGTTACCAGGCGCAGACCGGTCTGTCCCACCGGATGGCCCAGAGCGATGCCGGAGCCATTGTTGTTGACATTGCCATCACGTTCCAGGGTACCAAGATCGAAATCATAACCGTATTCATCTTTGGTTTTACGGAAGCAGCCGATAATCTGGGAAGCGAAGGCTTCGTTCAGTTCCCAATAATCAATATCGGTGAAGGTCATACCGGTTTCCTTAAGGGCTTTGGCAATAGCTACCACCGGACCCAGGCCCATGACTTCGGGTCTGACCCCGCCAGTGGTAACCGTCAGGAGTTTCATCAAAGGGGTTACGCCCAGCTCTTTGGCTTTCTTTTTGGTCATCAGTACTACCGCCGAGGAAGCGTCATTCAAGCTGGAGGCATTACCTGCGGTTACCACCCCGCCTTTTTTAAACACGGAAGGCAGTTTGCCCAATCTTTCCATATCGGTACCACGCATGAAATTTTCATCCGTATCATAGATCAGAGTGCCCTTTTTAGTTTTAATCTCCACCGGAACTATCTGGCTTTTGAAGCGTCCTTCATCAGTAGCCCGGGCACAGCGCCTGTGATCAATTAAGGCTACTTCATCGCATTGTTCCCTGGTAATGCCATACATTTCGGCGATATTTTCAGCGGTGGAACCCATGGGCATCTGGGCGATGGCATCAAACATACCGTCTTTTTGCAGGGCATCAACGCACTTGGTATCATTCAATCTTGCTCCCCATCTCATATTGGGCAGCATATAGGGAGCTCTGCTCTGCATTTCAGTCCCCGATACCAAAGCTATCTGGGTCTGGCCCAGAGCCAGTTTCATGGCGGCTACATCCAGGGCCCGCATGCTGGAGGCGCAGTTCTGGTTGGTAGTGCTGGCTCCGGAATCTTCCCTCATGCCAATTTTCATGGCAACGATACGGGGTGGGGATGAACCATTGTTATGAGGTACAGCCATCCCCATTACATGCTCATCAACCATATCAGGGGTGATACCGGCCCGCTTGATAGCCTCCACGGCAGTTACACAGGATAAATCAATGGGATCATAATCCTTCAGGGTTCCGCCATATTTTGCAATACCAGTTCTGCAGCAGCTTACCAGTACGACCTCGTTACCTTCGTTATACATAAATGTACGCTCCTCTCAATTCTTAATTATTTATTTTTATAAGCGGGTTTCCGTTTTTCGGAGAATGCCTTCATGCCCTCTTTTTGATCTTCGGTAGAGAAGAGCATGGTGAAACGGGCCAATTCCATATTTTTGCCGGTGGCAAAATCGTTTTTAACTCCGCAGTTTATGGCCTCTTTGGCGAATCTCAAAGCGACGGCCGGTTTTTGTGTGAGCTTTTTGGCGATTGCCGTGGCTTCGTTCATGACCTTGTCGTCCTCGACCACCCTGCTAACAAGTCCTATTTCCAAGGCTTTTGCCGCTTTAACGATATCATTGAGGTAGATCATTTCTTTGGCTCGGGACGGACCTACTACCTGAGCTAATCTTTGCGTACCGCCGCAGCCTGGAATTACCCCCAGGGATACCTCGGGCAGGGCGAACAGGGCTCCTTCCCCGGCTATGCGCAAATCGCAGCATAAGGCCAGTTCGCATCCTCC
>DHCD01000080.1:1174-2613 GCA_002398105.1 Syntrophomonas sp. UBA4911 | reverse complement strand
CCCTTGTTCATCATCTCGGTAATATCGGCGCCAGCCGCAAAGGCTTTACTGTTGCCGGTTAAAATGAGCACCCTTAACTCAGGATCCTTTTCCAGAACCGATAGCAACCGGCCCAGTTCACTTGTTAAATCGTCACATAGAGCATTTAAAGCTTTGGGGCGATTCAACACTATAATCCCCACCCCATCTTCCTGCTTGTAAATCAGGTTTTTGAATTCCATAGTCCCCTCTCCTCATCACTTTTTGTAATCGTAAAATCCCTTGCCCGTTTTCATGCCCAACTGACCGGCTCTGAACATCTGTTTGGCCAGACGCGCCGCAGCATAATGGCTGTCGTTAAGCTCGCTGGCTAAACCGGCGGTAGCTCCCATGTGAACATCCAACCCGACCATATCGGAAAGTTCAAACGGTCCCATGGGCCAATTGGCGCCAAGCTTCATGGCGGTGTCAATATCTTTGGGAGTAGCCACACCAGCTTCCAGCATTTTGATTGCTTCATTGCATAGCGGAACTAACAGCCGGTTTACGATAAAACCAGGCGTATCATTGACCACTACGCCGACCTTGCCCATTTTATCCGCCACATCTTGTACCGCCGCTATGGTCTCGTCGGAAGCGGTTAGACTTTTAATTATTTCTATCAGTTTCATAACCGGGACCGGATTGAAGAAATGCATTCCGACCACCTTGTCAGGCCTTTGGGTAAAAGATCCTATTTGGGTAATGGACAGGGTCGAGGTATTACTGGCGAGTATGGTTTTCGCATCGCAGATTTCATCCAGTTGGGAGAATACTGCTCTCTTAACTTCCACACTTTCTGCAACTGCCTCGCAAACCAGATCGCAATCTTTAAGATCGGCCATGTCATTAACTACCTGCACCAGGGCTATTCTTTTATCCATATCGCCTTGGCTTATTTTTTCTTTGTCGACTGCCTTCTGCCATGCCTTCTGAAGTTTGCCGACGGCTTTTTCCGCCGCATTGGCAGCCACATCAAATATTTTTACGTTATAACCGGCTTCAGCTGCTACCTGAGCTATACCGGCTCCCATTGTTCCAGCGCCAATTACTCCAATGTTTTTCATTTGCAGACCCCTTTCTTCATTTGAAGTTTCGAACTTTAAACCAGACTAATTCTCCCTCCTCCCATCAATGTTCAGGAATCTGATCCTGGTTATCCCTGCGAACACTTTGGATAGCAAGTAACATGCCAGCCGCCAGAATACCGATAAATTGGGATTTAAGCCTACTGACCGGCAATAAAAATTATTTGCTTGGAGAATCAGTCCAGGCTAATTTTGTTTGGAAAGGCTGATATATCAGCTTTGTGCGGCTAATCGACCGGTTAAGAATTTTCTCCGACTGGATAAGTTTTTAGATGGGATATAAAGATAAGACAGAAAAGAAGTTTTTAAGAAACCATGCATGCGGCCTGAAGG
>DHCD01000080.1:0-902 GCA_002398105.1 Syntrophomonas sp. UBA4911 | reverse complement strand
GCCGTATTTATTCATTTTTTTATACAGGGCCGAAATATGAATATTCAACATCTGAGACGCTAAATACTTCTCACCGTTGGTCTGCCGGAGAACTTCCTCCAGCAAGAATTTCTCCTGGGTCTGCAGATAATTTTTCAAATCCGTTGTCTGGCAATTTTCTGACGATGAGAATGGATAGGATACGGTTTCTCTAAATAGTTCAGTAATATGCTGAGTCTGGATAGAGTCTTGACCTTCAATAGTCGCCCGCACTATTCCCCTTTCGATAACATTCTCCAATTCTCTGATATTGCCTGGCCAGCTATAATCCATAAAAACTTGATAAACTTCAGGATCAATATCATGAATCTCGGTCCCCATTCTCTGGTTTATTCTCTTAAGGATTGATTCTGACAATAAACCGATATCGTTCTTGCGATTACGGAGGGGCGGAATTTCCAAATTGATCACATTAAGCCGATAATAAAGATCCTGCCGGAATGATCCTGCCTCGACCATTTCCTCCAGCTTCTGGTTCGTGGCTGCTATTATTCTCACATCTATCTTCTTGAAACGGTTCATCTGGCTTCCCAATGGTTCTATCTCTTTTTCCTGCAGTACGACCAGTAGTTTTGATTGCATAGAAAGCGGCATTTCACCTATCTCATCCAAGAAAATAGTCCCCTGGTTCGCTAACTCGAACTTGCCTTTCTTGCCTCCCTTAAGCGCTCCCGTGAAAGTACCTTCTTCATAGCCAAACAATTCAGACTCAAGTAACTGTTCAGGTATGGCCGCACAATTAACGCGAACGAAAGGTTCCTGCCCCCGGCTGCTGAATAGATGTATCCCTCGGGCAAAAAGGTCCTTACCGGTTCCGGTTTCGCCGGTAATCAGGATGGTAGAATCGGTTTGGGCGACAGCCT
>DHCD01000074.1:8539-9107 GCA_002398105.1 Syntrophomonas sp. UBA4911 | reverse complement strand
CAGGATCGCCTTATGCATCACTGAGTTATGAGGGGAAGGAGAAAATATTATGGAAAAAACTGCAGCTGTAGAAAAGAAAATACATTACGCCTGGTGGATTCTGGTGGCGTGTCTCGGCTTTTATTCTGTTCTTATCGGCATATGCGGCAACACCGCCGGCATATTCCTGGCCCCGGTGATGGATGAATTCGGTTGGACCAGAGCGGCTGCTTCCGAATATCTGGGCATCTGGCCCTTGGTTGCGGCTGTTTCGCAACCGTTTGCAGGCAAGATCCTGCAAAGGTATAATCCCCGTTATATATTAACCGGCGCGGTATCCCTGTTTTGTGTGGCCTATATCCTCACATCGCAGGCGACTCAGGTATGGCAATGGAACCTTTTTGGGGTGATATACGGCGTCACCGCCACCTTCTTTATGTACCTGGCCACACCTGTTCTGGTCAACGCCTGGTTTAAAAGGAACGTCGGATTCAACATCGGTCTTGCTTCGGCGGTATTGAGCCTGGTTGCTGCTTTCGCCGCTCCCATAGCCCAGTCCATCATCACCGCTTCCGGATGGCAAACCGCC
>DHCD01000074.1:6348-8228 GCA_002398105.1 Syntrophomonas sp. UBA4911 | reverse complement strand
GGACACCCTCAATATAGACCATGCTGTTCCTTTAAAACGGGCGGCATCCAATCCTGCCTTCTACCTGATTATGTTTATGGCCTGCGTTTTCACTCTATGTGCCACCTTCTTTCAGCAGCTTCCTTCCTATGCCGCCAAAGGTCCGCTGGGAGCCGCTGCCGGAGCTATGGCCGTTTCCATTGTTATGGTGGGGGGGATCTGCGGTAAATTTATATGGGGTTATGTCTCCGACCGCTTTGGCTCCACAGCTGCCGCCACTGGCGCCTGTCTCTGCGGTGCCATCGGTATCATTATGTCATTCAAAGCCGGGGGTGGGGGCAATATACCTTTATTTTACGTCGGTATAGCCTTTTTCGGCCTTGGCTACGCCGCTCTCTCCGTCGTCAACCCTATGCTCACCAAACAGAGTTTCGGCATTAAATATTACAGCGAAATCTATTCCTGGATCATTATCGCTATCTTTATAATGAGTTCCGTCGGTCCGACCCTGTATGCGCAGATATATGACAGAACCGGAGGCTTCAGTCTTGCTTTTGTGATTGTAGCTTGTTTGTACATCCTGGGGGCAATAGCCGTCAATTTCATTATCCCCAGCGCCAAAAGGACCTGGGAGTTAAAGAATTAACCGGACGCCAGCAAATGTAGCTGTTTTCCCGGCAGAACAGGCCGGGAAAACAAAGGAACTGAATTCCTCCCATTCAGGCAAATCAAAAGTGGATGTGAACTACAGTAAATGGGGGGCATAGGTACAGGAGGAATATTGTCATGAAACTTTTCACCAAATGCCCAATAGGCAAAATGGAACTCAAGAATCGTATAGTCATGGCGCCTATGGGTACTAGCTCCGACAGCGACGGCGGATTTTCCGTCCGTACGATCCGTTATTTCGAGGAACGGGCCAAGGGCGGCACCGGTCTCATCATCACCGGGAGGATGGCCTCAATTGCCGATTATGAGGGATTCTCGCAGGGAGCATTGACGAACTATCACCATGTCTCCCGTTTGAGTTCCCTGGCAGAGCATGTGCACATGTACGGGGCCAAGCTCTGTGTGCAAATCGGCCCCGGCCTGGGGCGGCTGATGGGTAAAGATCCATATAATGCGCCCTATTCCGCCAGCGCTATTCCTTCATATTTTTTCCCCAATCTGACTTGCAGGGTCTTGACCGTGGATGACATCAACAAGATAACCGATCGGGTCGGCTACTCGGCCAAATTAGCCAAAGACGCAGGCGCCGATTCGGTGGAAATGCACGCCTACGGCAGTTACCTGGCAGATCAGTTCCTGACCCCGGTCTGGAATAAGCGCACCGATCAATACGGCGGCAGCCTGGAAAACCGCACCCGTTTTCTCGGCGAGTGCATTGAAGCGGTACAGCGCTACTGCGGCCCGGATTTTCCGCAGATAGTGAAGTTTACCCCCACCCATATGTACCCCGGATTCCGCGGGCTGGAAGAAGGGGTTGCAATTGCACAGCTGCTTGAGCGCTGGGGAGCCCATGCGCTGCATGTAGACACCGGCTGTTACGAAGTGTGGTATCGCCAGATCCCTACCGTCTATCAGCAGCCGGGCTGTCAGGTCTTTGCCGCCGAAGCGGTCAAAAAGGCAGTGAATATACCGGTCATCACCCAGGGCAAGCTCAGCGACCCGGTTTTAGCCGAACAAGTTCTGGCAGCAGGCAAGGCTGATTTCATTGCCCTGGGGCATCAGCATCTTGCCGATCCTATGTATGCTAAAAAAGTCAAAGAAGGGCGTTATGACGACATCGTCCCCTGCATCGGCTGCAACGAATGCCTGCGCGTAGGCGGCCTGGGCCGGCACTACACTTGCGCGGTCAATCCTGAATGCCAGCATGAAATTGATTTTCCGCTCACCCCAGC
>DHCD01000074.1:0-6108 GCA_002398105.1 Syntrophomonas sp. UBA4911 | reverse complement strand
ATGACGGCGGCCCGGCGCGGATTTGCTGTGGAGCTTTGGGAAAAATCCGATAAACTTGGCGGATTGCTGCTGGCTGCAGGGGCTCCCGAGTTTAAGCAGGATGTTCTCAAGTATGTCCAGTACTGTATAACGCAGGTCAATAAGCTGGGGGTAGTCGTCAGGTATAATAAGGAGGCCACGGCGGCAGAAATTGCCCAGGCCAATTTTGATAAAGTAATCATCGCAACCGGCGCCCAACCTGTCATACCTCCTATTCCCGGGGTCGAAAATGCCAAGAGGGCTACCGATGTTCTGCTGGACAAAGCCGCTGCCGGGGAAAAGGTTGTAATCATCGGCGGCGGGCTGGTCGGCTGTGAAACCGCATTAGATCTGGCCTATAGGGGGAAAGAGGTCACCGTCCTGGAAATCCAGCCCGGCATCCTGGCCTCAGTCGTGGAAGCGAAAAATAACGTCCTGAGTCTGCGTGATATGATTAAGGAATCCTCTGTCCAGGATGAGTCGACCGGCGTTCAGGCTGAAAAACGTCGCTATTGATTCTGTTACCTATGAACAGGAGGGCCAGGACATCACGATTCTCCAGCGATACCGTGGTGGTAGCTGCCGGGTTCACTGCCCGTGAGCCCAATCGGCGCAGAGCTTGAGGAGATGGGATACGAGGCAACCGTTATCGGCGATGCCGTGCAGCCCGGCAAGATCGTTGACGCTGTATCCGGCGGCTATCATGCCGTCCGCCTCCTGTAAAACAAACAACAAAATAACCTTGTTTTGCTCATTAAATGAATCACCCCTTAAAGTAGATGCCGGGCCTTGGTCGTCCTGCTTCTGCCTTAAGGGGTGTCCTTCATCCGGGATTACAGTTTGGCATATTCCCGCATAGCTCTGAATTTTCTGATCGCGAGAGTTTTGTTATTTACTTCAAGCTTCTGATAGATGTTTTGGATATGGCGCTTTACCGTATGTTTCGAGATAAATAGCTTGTCGGCGATAGCGCTTTGGTTTTCGCCGTTTTCCAGAAGGTTCAGGACTTCAATTTCCCTGGCCGAGAGCGGACTTGATCTTCCCAGCTGCCCATTCTTGCCCTTGCTGCCTAAAGATAAAATGTGATCTAAATATTCCGGCTTCGCGTCCAGTAATTTGCTGTTAAGCAGGGGCAGAATAAATTTTGTATTTTCTACAAAGGGTATAATAATGTTATCTTCTATAGCTATATCCATAGCTTTTTGCAGTTCTTTTACTCCCGCCTCCAATCCATACAGGTGATATTTGGCCACCGCACGATAGATATGGTTATGTATAAAGCCGAGCTGGTATTGCAGCGGGCTGAAAAAATCGGCAAAACGTTCGGTCATAATGTCCAGCTCAATATAGTTGCCGGATAGTAAAATGGCTTTGCCGTTTACGATGTAATTGAAAGCGATGCGCCTGAAAATAGAATTGGGTTCCGTATCATTTCTCCGCAGCCATAGGGGAATATTGTAATATTGGTTCAAGCCGGCATAAATATAGCCCAGGGCATTATCAATCACATATAAATTAATCGCGTTTTTTTCCGTCTTCTCCAAGAGGTTCAGTTCGTCCAACACCGCCTGAAGATCTGTTCCCCGTTCCTGCAAAATGTACAGGCGGGCCAGGGTCAGCTTTGCACATACCGCAATACATAACTGTTTGCAGGTATTGGCCTTGCAGACTGCTTTTATGGCGTTTAACTCTACCTGTTCCAAATCTCCGGTTTCCAAGGCATATTCTGCCCTGGCCAGATCATCGCAGCCCATTCCGCTGCCATTGGTAACTTTGATATAGCTTTTAAAAGCTGCCGCCAGAATATCAACCGTTTCTTTATACTTGCCTTTCTTATTGTAGTAAGCATAGCTGAAATGGGGTGAGCTATACGTCAGCACGCCCTTATTGGTCCTGGTAATAGATGGTTCCCCACCTAAAAGGTCCAATGCTTTACGCGCGTATTGCGTGACTGCCTCAGCATCGTTAAAGGCTACAGTAGTATAGGTGACGTTAATTTCCCCTAAAATACGATTTTGAGAGTAATGGGGATGAATATGATGCAAAAAATAATGTTCCATTGCGGCCAGCATACTGATGCCCAGCTGTTCATCCACATCCAGAATAACGAAGAAGACGTATTTAAGAGTGGCCATGGGATACTTATATTTCTGCTCATCAGTGGCTGAGTGGAATATCTGAAAGAGCAGTTCGCTATCAATAAAATTGATGCTGCTAATATCCGCCATCTCCAGTTCCTTGAAAATATTCTCATAGTCTTTGGCTATATACAGGTACTTAAAGGCATTGGCATGATCGCCTTGAGAGGAATACCATTGCCCCGCCCGCTGAATGACTCTCCCCATATCAATATCCCACCCGGCTTTCTCCTTGTGGAGAAAATCAAGGAATATCTGGTGAAATTTATAATTGCCCTGGTTGTCTAATGAAATAAATCCATTCTCACGGCTGAGCTGCTCCAGCTTTCCGATCACCGTTATATCCTCTAAAATGTAAGCTGCTTGCTCTGCCGTAACCATATTGAACAGGGAAAGTTTAAAAAGCAGAATCTTGATTTCACCATCGTATTTATCAAAAAAGGACGATTTCAGCATTTTGCCGATGGAGTTATGATAGTCTAAATTATAATTCTGGGCGAAGTTGGTGACCATCAGATAGACGACCGCGATCCATCCGCTTGCGGCCAAGCATATTTTTTGTTTTATGCGGTCATCACCCGGAAATTTTATCAGGTCAAAATAGAGTTTAATCTCATCTTCGGTGAAGGAAAGATCGGCTGGTTGGATGAAGAGACAAATTCCCTTCAACGTAAGTTCCTCAATATCCACCTGGGGAACCCCTCTGCTGATCAGTATCATGTGCAGCCATGGAATGTTGGCAAAGGCCAGCTGCTTCAAAAATAAATTGATTTGCTCGTTCTCAACCAGATGGTAATCGTCAATGATGATAATAACATCCTGTTTCACTTCAAAATCTTGAATGACTTCAATCATTCTTGCGATCTCGATACTGTTATTAGGAAATCCGCGTTCCTCAAATATATCGGCAATATCGGGAAAGTGCTTATAAATTTCTTTTACAATCAGATACCAAAAATTTTTGCTTTTTGTAATCATAACCGCTTCAGACATAGTCGTCCAAATGCAAGGTGGTCGGTAATTGGCCAGGAAAGTCCTTACCGCAGTGGTTTTGCCATAACCGATAGGGGCGGATACTATGATAATAGAATGTTGAAATAAACCCTGCAATTTTTTATCAATACGTTCCCGTTTGAGTACCTTTGGCGCCGGTTCATTTTCACGCATATATATCTTTCCTAACTCACCGCATTTGTATTTTGTCCCTTAGCTTCTTCCGCATCTCTCAGTTTTCCGCTATCTCCCTTATATCAGTATCAATAATCGCCATTTGCAGATTCCCATCCGCTGCCCGTTTCTCTTGGCAAAAGCGGCTCCTTAACAAATCTTATTGGTTCTTGGCTGCCTTTTACAACTTTTATAGCAATTATTGTGCCTTACAATTTTTATCGGCTCTGCCTTTGAGAATAATTCTATTAGTATGCCAGCCCCAAACCTTACCAATGAGCTTTTTTTGCAATTTTGAATGAAAAACAGTATAATATTTATTTAAATTCCTCCCTACAGCATTGATTTAACCTTACACCGGATTGTATAATATTGCGGACACCGTCCTGTAAACAGGACGCAATTGCAACTTAAACTTAACCTTGATTCCTCTTAAAAACCGGATAAAGAAAACCAGCTGACTTGCTATTGGTGAAATGTTATTGCGAAAATGGCTAAACAGGATGCTTCGCGAAATATCCATCCCCCTCCATATTGGGTCTGCATTCAGCATATCCAGACCTTATGCAAATTAGAGTGTTGGCAATAGCTGGCACGTAACTTGCTTATTAAAGAAAGGCATTTTATAATACTTTCAAGTCTTTAGGTGGGGATTCTCCGGCGTAAGACCAGAGTAAACGGCCCAACCATGCCCGAAAAAAATAAAGCCGTCATATCATGTGAACTTATTCGAAAGATATTAAAGAGCAGGAGGTTAAACTGCTGATAAAGCAGAACCGGTCTAAAAAATTATAAAATGATGAGGATGAAGTAAATGACCGAAAATTTTAATTCAGTTCAGAGTATAAGCGTAAACAAACTCCCCAATGGCACTTTGCATTCCCAGTGCTCACTTTTGAGCACCTTTGAAGAGGCATCAGCCTGGATTACGACTGATACCCGGGATCTGCGGATAACCGGCGCCGGTCTGGAGGTGTACCGCTCCCTCCACGAAAAGCCAGGCTATTCGGATTTTCCACAATTAGTGGGTATGGAGGCTTATCTGCATAGCGGCTCCAAAGTTAGAGCGATCATCGGTCCTGATCGCCCAATTGCCGTAAATCTGCTGTTGGAATGCGTTAAAGGCTTCATCCAAGTCGAATCTTTTATTTGGACCGAGCGCGGTTATTCTGATCTCAGTGCCTATGTAGATTATTGGTGTAAGCTTAATGACAAAACCTGTTACAGTTTCAGCCATCAGACCGGCGCATCATCTCTGTGGTCGGTGGGACCGCGTCATCATAACCTGTTCAATCGCACCCATATTGTCAATGTACATAAAGATCAGGTTCACAAGATTCTTTGCGGCACATTCATTGATACTTTTCACGAATTGAACATCCGCCTTATATTGGATAACAACAATGTTGTCCTGGAGGCGAAGACGGACTTTATCCGCATACCCAGCGAGATCTGCCGTAACAGTGCGATACGGCTGCAGAATCTGGTAGGACACAACCTGCCGGAAATGGACAGAAAAGAGATTAAACTGATGATCGGCGGACCGGAAGGCTGTATTCATCTGACTGAAATTGTCACCGAGGCATTGCAAATAATGAAGACTTCAATGTAATACTCCTTGGATTTCCCGGTTAAGCCATATGAGCGGCAGCCGTCTTGATCGGGCGGCTTTTTTGAGTGTTGCATTCATTACTCCAATCACTGCGCCTATAATGACACAGGATTTATATCTCCGCAACAAGGCGCAAGCCTGAGTTTTCCGGTAAACGATGATTCTGGGAGGAACCTGTCCTTGATTAAGATTGATAAACACATCAGAATATTGGAGGTCCCGGGATGGTCTTACCCCTTTTGCAATTGTCTCTGGATTGACGATGACATTACCTGTCTTATTGACAGCAGTCCTGCAGAAACCGACCGGGCTTTTTTAAAAAACCGCAAAGTCGATATGATTGTGAATACCCATGCGCATATGGATCACGTTCAATGTAACCGGGATTTTCCCCATAGCAAAATTTTCATGCATCCGGCCGAGCATGAAATGGCTCAATCAGGCGACAAGTACCTGGAAGAGTATGGCATGAAAAAATTCGGCCGGCATCCCGAATATCATCCTCAGCTTCTGAAAAGATGGCTTTTTCGGCCTAGTCACATTGACGGCGGGATTACGGATAAACAGACTATCAATCTGGGCGCAACGACTTTCGAGGTTCTTCATCTGCCGGGTCATTCTCCCGGACATTGCGGTTTTATTTTCCCCCGGCAGGGATTTATTTTTACTGCCGATATTACCTTGGCTAAGTTTGGGCCCTTCTACGGCAATATGAGCGCCTCATTACCTGATTTCCTTAATTCTCTTGACCTGCTGGTGGATATGAAACCTGATTTTATCATCAGCAGTCATAACCAGCCCATGGTAAAAGGGAATATCGTTAAACGCCTTATTGAATACCGGGATATTATTTACGCTCGCCAGAGGCGAATCGTTGATTTGATCAGCCAGGGCCGCCACAGTATAGCCGAGATTGCTTCTGCGGCCCCGATTCATATTCATTTCCCCTCTCCTAAACCAATATTTTTTATTTATGAGCAAATTATGGTTATGCACCATCTGCAATACCTGCAGTCACAAGATTACCTGATTGAGGACGGCGGACTCTATTATCTAACCTCACGCGCCCATCCCTCAAGAATATAAAATGCCATCAGAAATTTTTTCGGTATCAGAGTTCCGCAACTTTCATTCTCCAAACAATGAAACCCCCGCCATTTCTAAGCGGGGGTT
>DHCD01000094.1:1687-4502 GCA_002398105.1 Syntrophomonas sp. UBA4911 | reverse complement strand
GGTATCGAAAATTATCATGCTTATCAGTCTGAGCCAGTAGTTCATGGGTATCGCCTCATTACAGGTATTTTAGTATTAACCGTCCAGGCCGAAGGCCGTACCCATAGGGTACAAGCAACCAGCAATGAAAATAATCAAATGGTACGGTTAGGTTTTTTGACGCGGAATTCAGGGAATTTAAAGGGAAGACGCGGAAGAAAACTTTAATAAATTCCGCGGGTTCCGCGTCTTTTTTGTAATCTGTGTGGTTCTGCGTTAATCTTCGTCTATTTACTTATTAATTTAACGCGGGATATCCGGGGCGAATCAGTTAATTTTCTTCTTTTTTGAGGTAATCGGCCAGGAAAACTCCAAATACCGAGAGCATCAAACCCAGGACTCCGGCTATGGCCACATTCAGTTTTTTATTGGGTTTTACCGGATTTTCCGGTACGGCGGCAGCGGATAAGACCACTACTTTGTCTTCCACCGAGTCAAATGATTGCAGGACTTTAAGCTCCAGAATTTTCGAGCTCAGGGAGTTAACGATGTTTTCTCGACGGTTGACTGCGTTCTGCAGTCTATTTAATTCTATTTGGTTTTGGATGGAGCCCGGAGTCGAGCTACTAGCGGCCTGGTACTTTTTTAAGTCGGCAAAAGCCCGGTCCAAATCAGCCTGAGCCGCCGTCTGTTGAATTTCCAGGTTTTGGGACAAATCGTCCATTTTTTTCTTATTAAGGCTGTTCAGATGGGCCGCGGTTTGATTCACCAGGGTATTGGCGATGGCAGCTGCCTGTTTGGGGTCGGTACCGGACACGATCACCTGGCTGACATCGTCCATTTCCTTTTTGGCTTCCACGCGAATCCGATTACGGAGCTTAGCCGGAGTAGTCTTCAGGCCCAACTCTCTTATGGTGCTCTGCAGGATCTCATTACTGGTCAGAATCACTGAATAACGGCTAACATCCACCTGGGTCAGTTTAATAATGTTATCCACATTGTCCGACATTTTCTTGCTGTCGGTAACACTGTCGTAGTTTTCATCGGTTACTATGTAAGCTATGCTGGCGGGATTACTCAGAGGAGATACGGATGCCGGCGCCACCACGGCGGCAGCCTCATAAACCGGATCCATGAAGAAGAAGCTTACTATGCCGCTCAGCAGCATGCAGATGAGAGTTACGCCGATTATGGTGTATTTCCATTTCCCCAGAGTCTTGAATATATCCCGCAGGTCGATTTCGTCATATTCACAATTATATCCAGGCTGGTCGTTAAGCTGGTTCATTTAACACCTCTACCTTTTATTTTTATATTATGTACTTTAAATATGGCTTCATAACACAATTAGTTATAATTCTATAAGTTATTCCCTTTTTCCTGCCATTGGGTCAAATTATTTTAAAGTCCGGCAGATAAAATGGCAGATTATGAAAACGGCTGCTACCAGATTAAAACCATATATGCCGGTCCCGAGGGCCCGGCGTATATGGTCTCGGTTTGATTTTTATAATCTGTTGGAAAAATGTTCTCTGATCCAGCCAGTCTATTTTCCCATGTAGGCCGCTATCCCATCGGCTATGGCCTGAGCGGCCAAGTTAAGGAAATAGTCTTGCTGCAGCAGCTGTTCCTCCTCGGGATTGCTAATGAAGGCCAGTTCTACCAAGGCCGAAGGCATGGTGGTGTTTCTCAGAACTGCCAGGTTTTTAGTTTTTACCCCCCGGTCGGGGCGTTTAAGCTTGGCTATCAATTGGCGCTGCAGGTTCTCGGCCAGGGATTTTCTCTCGTCCTGCTGCATGAAGAGCAGGTCGTTCTCTACCGGAGCGTAATAGTAGGTCTCCGTGCCCTGGGCCGAGGAATTCAAGGCGCTGTTAACATGTATGGATACGAATACCGCAGGATTGATCCGGTTGGCAATCTCGCTGATCTCGTCTCTGCCTGTAACCAATTCCAGGTATATATCGCTGTCCCGGGTATATTCCACCTCAATCCCTTTTTGCTTGAGCAGTTCCCCGGCCTTTAAGGCCACTTTCAGATTTACGTCTTTTTCGTTGATACTGGCGCCGCGGGCTCCGGTATCCTTGCCCCCGTGACCGGGATCCAGCACTACCAGGTTATCGCGGTGGGACTTGACCTGGCCTTTACCTACCAGTAAAAGGTTGATATCGCAGCCGTCGGAACTTGTACCTACTATGTGCTTGGCCATTTCACCGGTGGTCATGATCTTCACTACCGTAGCGGGAGTAGTTCCGGTTTTCTCTTCTATGGTCACACTCTTGATCATATTGCCGTTATACTTGTATTCATCCTGCACCTTATTTTTAAGTACTCCGGGCAATTTTATTTCGATGATATCCCCGCTCTTGCTGCTGCTGTACTGGGCGGGAATAAGGGTACTGATAATCAGGCGCTCGCCGGTATTGCCAATGGTTCTGTGTTCTATGTTCCGGATGGCATTGGGGATGCTGAAGACTTCCCTTTGGCCGCCGGCTTCACTGGCAGTCTGGTATTGGGTACCGGAGGGGAATTCTATTTCTACTACCGTGTTGTCTCCTACCTGGCGGGCTTTGGCTTTTACCTCGCCGTTGTCCAGGGATTGCTTCACCAGGTTCAGTCCTTCGATCTGGCGGCCTTTAAATTCATAGGTCACTTTACCGCTGCTCTCTTTGATATCGGTGTCCAGCTTGGCGCCGGAATCCATCCGTATCTGGACCGCGTTTTCATCGGTATTGATTGAGAGCCATACTGCTTCCGGGCCGGGCTTGTCCGGCTTGGGAGCAGGTGTTTGGGGTTCGGGCTCTTCCGGCTCAGTCGGGGATATAATCACCGGACTGGT
>DHCD01000094.1:1201-1452 GCA_002398105.1 Syntrophomonas sp. UBA4911 | reverse complement strand
CCGCCGAAGGCTTCGCCCACAAAGCGCAGGGGAGCCAGGGTGCGGTCGTTTTTTATTTTGGCCGGCACATCCAGGGGCCAGACCTGCCCGTTTACAGTAGGTTTGGTGGAGCCTATAGCCAGGACTACGGTGGTCTCGTCCTTGGTGGAAGTGACGGTGCGGGTCTTGTTATCCCAGTTTACACTGGCGCCCAGGGCTTCGAATATGGCCCGTAAAGGCACCAGGGTGCGGTCATTTTCTATGACGGGCGC
>DHCD01000094.1:0-965 GCA_002398105.1 Syntrophomonas sp. UBA4911 | reverse complement strand
TATTGCCGGGGGTTGCGGGAGTGGTAGGGACAGCGGCATTGGTAAGCTGAACCAGCCATCCGGCTACATAGGCGCTGCTGCCGTCGGCCTTCTTGATTTTATACCAATCGCCCTCCTGGCTCAGCACGGAGAGAATATCGCCGCCGGAAACGCTCCCTATTTGATCGAAGTTGCTGCCGGGACCGCTGCGCAGGAAGACCGTACCCGAAATTACCTCCACCTGTTTGCTGGTCACAGCGGCAGGGGGGGTTACAGTTTGGTTATCGCTATTGTTGCTCGGGTTGCTCGGAACCGGTTTTTCCGTCTTCTCAGTAAATGATGCTTTTATATAGGCCTGTAAACCGGCGGCATTTTTTACCTGATACCACTCGCCTCGAACGTCAATCAAGGTAAGGGTCTCCCCTTGATTGGCCGAGCCTACGACATCAAAGCCGGTACCGGGGCCGGAGCGCAGGTTCACTCCATTGCCGGTAACCGTAAGGGTATACTCTTTTTGCACATTGAGCAGGTCGTTACGTACCCAGCCCTTTAAGCTGTTCGCCTGAATCTGGTACCAGTCGTTCCTGCTGCTCAGTATCTCCACCGAGCTGCCTTGATTCAGCCGGCCCACAGCATCATAGGTGGTAGCCGGGCCGGAGCGGATATTTACGTTATCAGTATTGATAATACCGGTGGCGGCTGAGGCGCCGAGCAGGCAAGAGAAGAAAAAGGTACTTAGCAGGACAACGAGCAAGGGTATTCGCAGGGTTTGTTTTATATAATCAACCGGATAAGGCGGCGTTAACTTTTTTAAGACAAATTCTGGCTTCAGCATTATGTAATATTCTCCTCCATAGCTTTATCTTTGTCTATAATACACCATTTTAATTGTTTTCCTTACAGGCAGGTCAATTTTTTTGGTGAAAAATGTTGCACGTGAAACATCAATATTTTCCAGCTTAATGGAGAACGAATATTCTGGTGCG
>DHCD01000093.1:738-13932 GCA_002398105.1 Syntrophomonas sp. UBA4911 | reverse complement strand
ACCCATTTGCTTCAAAATAGGATTATAATGGGGAGCAAACAAAAATGTAATCCCCACCTTATCCAGCATCTGCCTGGCTTCATCCGGGTTGAGCTGAATATTTACCCCCAGAGCTTCCAGAACATCAGCGCTGCCTACGCTGCCGGTAACTGCCCGGTTGCCATGTTTGGCTACCGGAATTCCGCAACTGGCCACCACCAAAGCAGCGGCAGTGGATATATTAAATGTCCCCAGTCCATCTCCCCCGGTGCCGCAGGTGTCTATCAGTTCCTCATCACTGTCAATAGTAACGGCTTCTTCATATAGGGCCTGCACAAAGCCGCTCAGTTCGTCGGCAGTCTCCTTCCGGGTACGCAGGGCACTAAGAAAGGCAGCCGCTTTTATTTCGGGAATATTCTCATGCAGAAGCATCCGGGCGGTCAGATAGGCCTCTTCCAGATCAAGGTATTCGCCTTCCACCACGGTTTTTAAATATCGGTCAAACATCGAATCTCTCCTCTCCTCGTCAACTCTCTTCTGTTCTCAGCAAAGTTATATCGGTATCATGAAGTTAAAAAGGCACCTAATTTTAGGCAAGCTCAAATACGGCGCCAGAACGCGCTTAACAGAGAGGCCATCGCTTCAGTCCCCCATCGTGGTTTATTACATAACTCAGGTGGTCAGACCGGATATCGCGCTCCATAAATGCGTTATTCGAAGTGAGAAACAATTGGCCGGAACAGCAGTTTAAGCCCGGAAGGAATGCTCTTTTCATGGTGCAGGGTATAAAGAAGGGCAGAATTGAATAACCACCGACCATACTGGCCGTGGCTGCAGCAGTATCTGCAATTTTTGCCGCCAAGGGAAAATAAAAACCAGCACGGTTAAATGTGCTGGTCGCCATATAATCAGACCGGCTCATCTCGTCCCTGTTCTCCTCTGCTCTTCTCATCTCGTCAACTGTTCAGATACGATAAATTTAACCTTGCCCGATCAATTTGTCAATAAGTTTTTTCACCCAATCTGCTGATACCGGAGTTTCTCCTCCTGGGCAAAGGATTCATTCCCGTAAGTCCAGCCTCATAACGCCTCCGAAAATTATAACTATAAGTTATTTGAAAAATAACTATCTGCAATATATACTGTATTAGTAAACTTTTGCCCCAGGAGATATTTGACAACATCTATTTTAAGGGAGGGTTTTATCATAAAACTATTAATTATCAACCACCAATTTATAGCGATATAGAGTTTCCTGCTGTGGTAGTCGGGGATAAATAGGAAAAAGAAATAATTATGGAGGTCAATATGCTAGAGGTATCAATGAATAATTTGCAATTTTCCTATGACAAGGAACTGGTTTTGGACGGCGTTAATTATAAAGCCAGAGCCGGTAAATTTGTTTGTATTTTGGGACTATCGGGTTGTGGCAAGAGCACGCTTCTGCGATTGATCGGAGGTTTGGAAAAGTCAAATCCCGAGCAGTTGCTGGTTGACGGCAAGCCGGTCTATGGGCCCAGCCTGGACCGAGCTATGGTATTCCAGGATTATGGCTTATTCCCCTGGATGACGGCAGGAGAAAATATCTGTATTGCATTAAAGCAAAAGTATAAGACCTGGGATAAACACCAAAGAAAAGAAGTGGCTTTGAAATGGGTAAACAATCTGGGCTTGGACGAAGAGCTTTATGATAAATTGCCCTTAAACCTTTCCGGGGGGCAGCGTCAACGTTTTGCCACGGCCCGCGCTTTTGCCCTGGATGCGCCGCTGCTCTTAATGGATGAGCCTTTCGGCGCTTTGGACGCTGTCACCTCAGCTCTGCTGCAAGACACCGTTTTAGAGCTGTGGCAAAAAGAAAAGGAAAACCGCAAGACTATTTTTTTTGTGACTCACAGTGTCGATGAAGCTTTGCTGCTGGCAACCGATATTTTGGTTCTGGGACAAGCTCCCAGCAAGATTATTTATACGCATTCATTCACTGAAGAAACCAAACCCAGGCGGGAAACATTGTATACCGATCCTGCCGTGCTGGATCTGCGCAACCGCTTGACCAAAATCATCAATGATGAAATTGCGGAAAAAGCATATCGCTTGCATGAACAAAAAATGAATATCACTGACAGCGAAAATAATAAATCAGTGAAAAAGCATATCGCTTAAAGTAGGTGCCATCCGGTACAAAGCGATATTTTAAAAATAATTATCATAATTACGAAAGAAGGCGCAATTATTTATGAAAAAGTTTTTATCCCTTATTTTTTGTTTAGTTATATCCTTGGCCCTGGTAGGATGCGGCGGCTCCGATACTTCCGATAAAGACACTGCCGGCGCCCCCCAAGATGTGTTAAAGGTCTCGGTTGCGGCTCAAAGCAATTCCGGTCAAATTTTCCAGTATATGGCTGAATCTCATGATTTTCTAAAAGAAGAAGGCGTTGATGTGGAAATGGTTTATATCAACAATGGCACCGACGCCTTCCAAGCTCTGGTAGCGGGAAAAGTTGATGTGCTCTCCACCTACGGTACCGGCGGGCCTCTGATTCAAATCGCTAACGGCCAGGATTTCACCATTTTCAGCGGTTACATGATTACCGGTGAAACCCCTTGTTTCGGCAAACCGGAAACCGAATGGACCAGCCTGGAAAGCTTCCGGGGCAAAAAAATCGGTATCACCCGTTTCGGCACGCCTGACGTGGTATTGAAAGGCGTGCTGTATGACGCAGGTCTCTATAATGACGTAACTTTTGTTGAATATAAGAAGAACCAGGAGGTCCTGCAAGCTGTAGCCAGCGGCGAAGTTGACTTTGGGGCAACCGCAACCGGTTATGAAATACAAGCGGCCGACCTGGGTCTGGAAATCAAAATGTGGCCTGATGATTATTGGAAAAATCATTCCTGCTGCCGGGTGCTCGCTAAAGGCTCCTGGATGGAAGACGAAAAAAATCAAGAAGCGCTCTATCGAATGCTGCGGGCGTATTTGCGGGCTGAAGAAGCGATGCAGGGCAATTATGACGAAGTTGTCGATTTGGTGGTGAAGAATCTTGACCTGGACCAGGCCACCGTAGAAAGCTTTGTTAAGAGCCCCCATATGAAATACGATAATGACCCTTACCAAAACAGTGTCATCAAGATGTGGAACAAGATGAAAGACTTCGGCTATATTACCGATACTAAAGTCCAAGTTGAAGATCATATCAATACGGAAATCTATAAAAAGGCTTTGGATTCCTTGATTAAGGATTATCCCGACAGCCAATTCTTCAAAGATAAACTGGCTTTATTCAACGAATATAACGCCTAGGGGAATGGTTCGAGTTCTTAAGGATCACTCTGGCAGTTTTCCGCTGAAGGGTGGAAAGGAGTATTTATCGTATGCTGAAAGTTATAAAAGACTATGGAAGCATTATCCTGATAGGGGTTTGCATTTTGATTGGCTATATCCTGCTGACTGATGGGTTTGCAGTTTTGTCCAGCTTTCTTTTCCCCAGCATCTTTGATGTGCTGAAACTGATTCCCGAGTATATCAACCAACTGTTTGCCGGTCTGAAAAGCTCTTTGTATTTGCTGGTTACGGCTTATGTTTTGGCCCTTGTCTGTGCAATTGCACTGGGCACCCTGATTGGCCTGAAAAGCGGTCTGCGCAAAAACGCGACCCCTTATATCAATGCTTTCAGTGCTATTCCGGTGCCGCTGTTGACACCTTACGCCATCAATTTGTTCCCGACGTTCAAGGCCGCTTCCATCTTTTTAATCTGGTTGGCCGCATTTTGGGTGATTTTGGGCACCACCATCGGCGCCGTCATGAGTATTGACAAGCGCTATTTGGAAAATGCCGCAACCTTGGAGATGCCGAGACTAGAAAAGCTTTTCCGGGTTATTCTGCCGGCGGCATCTCCCGCCATTTTGGTCGGTTGCTCCGTGGCCTTGACCCTGTCGTTCATGATGTTGGCGGTTGCCGAGATGTTTGGCGCCAGCTCAGGTATGGCTTATTTCGTTCAATATTATTCCGACTTCGCCAGATTTGACCTGGTGATGCTGGGCTTTTTGTTTACGGCCGCGGTTTTAGTTTTTATCATGTATATCTTTGATAAGATCAAACATCGGATTTTGCATTGGACTATCAATAATTGATATTTGTACGGCTTAAAATTATTTTGAACGAAGGCGCATATTTTGAATAAAAAGCTCGCGATTATTATGCCAATTATATGGGGTTTGGCAGCACTGGCTGTTCTCGGCGCCATCTATATCTGGGCTCCGGTCTGTGATCAATTGGTCGAGATGGCGAATGGCAATATGGCCCATATGCGTTGTTTTTACACAGCCAAGGCGGCAACATTGTTAGCGATCTTGCTTTTAGTCAGCTCTGTCACGAGTTTGGTCACTAAAAATAAGACAGCTATCCTCAGCTTAGTTATCGGCATCATGCTTATCACCATCACCAATGATACCATTGGGATCGGAATTTGCCATAAATCAGCCATGGCTTGCATTCAAACCGCAGCCTGGCTCAAAGGCTGCGGTATAGTCACAATCATCGCCAGCGCAGGGCATTTGTTCATCCCCAAATAGACGAGTATGCAAGCGGTAATGCTCCTTAGCTGGATCATTGCCGCTTGCGGAGTTTAACCCCGGGCAACGACGTGACTGCTGGCGGTGGGGGCAAAGGAGAAGACGAGCCGGGACATATTGGATTCTTGGGCTGTAGTGAATAGCAACCCATGGGTTCAGGACTGGTTCTTGGGAAAACAGATATTGGCTTAACTTGGCCAGCAAGCAACAGGTAGGTGGAAGATAATTGTGGAAATTCGCTTGGAAAAACCTCTCAAGGCGTAAAGGGCAATCTTTTTTAACTATACTCATAACCTCACTCACAGTGATGGTTTTTGTGATGATTTTTGCTTTTTATACCAACTTTCAGCAAGGGGTGATTCTATCGCAAGAACGCCTGGGGGCCGACATCCTCATATTGCCGAATGAAGCAAGCACTGATGCCTATACTGCTTTGTATACGGCCAAACCTAACAACATCTATATGCCGGCTGAGATTTTGGACGCCATAAAAAAGGTCGAAGGTGTCGCCCTGGCGAGTCCGCAGTTATTTATTCAAACCCTGAATGCCGGCTGTTGCGCCGTTGATTCGGAAACGCGGATAGTTGCTTTCGACATGGATACGGATTTTGTTTTGCAGCCCTGGCTTGCTGAGGCCAATCTTGACTCTTTGGCCGACGATCAAATTATTATCGGCTGCAATGTGCCGGCCTATTTAGGCAACCGGGTCGGAATTTTGGGTGATGTTTTTAGAATTGCCGGCACTATGAGTCCAACCGGCACAGGCATGGATGAAACTTTCTTTATGAATATGGATGTGGCTAAACGTTTGGCAGCGACCAATGAGAACCTGAAAGAAGTTTTGCCCGATATTGACCCGCAAGCAGTGTATTCGGCGATTCTTATCAAGGTGCAGGACGGTTGTAATGTTGCCGATGTGGTTGCCAACATTGAAAAAGCTGATTTGAATGTATCAATTGTGGCGACTGATAAAGTGGTGACCAACATGAAAACCCAAATGTCCATGATTGGGCAAATAATGATTGGGCTTTGGTTTCTGCTTTTGATGGTAACTGTTCTGGCGTTGATAGGGCGTTTTACGGCACTGGCACAAGTCCGCCAAAAAGAAATGGGCATTTTACGGGCAATAGGCGGCCAAAAAAGCGATGTTTTCAAGTTGATACTCTTTGAGGCCTGTCTTCTGGCAGGTATTGGAGAGCTGATGGGCAGTATTCTTGGGATTTATGCAGTCGGCCCTTTGATTAATTGGCTGCAACAGGGGTTTACCTTCAGTATTTTGGCTCTGACCCCGGGATTGATTGCCCAAAGCCTGCTGCTGGGTATTGGCATAGCCATCTTGCTCGGTGGTTTGGCCGCCTTGTATCCTGCCGGCAAGAGTGCCCGGCTTGATCCGCAAGAGGTAATTATGAAAGGGGAGATTGAGTAATATGACTGCCGGCCCTGATGCTATAAAAGCCAATCACCTTCTCTGCGAGCTCAAAAATGTAGTAAAAACTTATAAAAACGGAGAGATCGTTCGTCCTCTGGACGGCGTTTCTCTGCGCTGCGAAGCCGGTGATTTCATTTTCATTAAGGGGCCCTCCGGCATCGGTAAAAGCACCTTGCTATATTTGGTGGGCGGACTTTTACAGGCGGACAGCGGTGAAATTTTGGTTGATGCTACCAATCTGAAAAGCATCAGCGATTATGATTTAACGATTTTACGGGCCACCAAGATCGGCTTTATCTTTCAGGAGACCAGTCTTTTTCAAGCTTTGACCGTTGGCGAAAACCTGACCTTTACGTTAAAGATTATCAACCAATATACCAAGAACAAACTGAGCAAGGCGGACATTAATGAAAAGGTTGCAGCTTATTTGGAAAAGCTGGGCATTGCGGACCGGCAGGATTTTTTGCCCCATCAATTGAGTGTAGGACAAAGGCGGCGCCTGATGGTAGCCAGAGCTTTGATAACGGAACCACGGTTAGTTTTGGCAGATGAACCGACCAATGACTTGGACGATTTTTGGGCCAATAAAGTCATTGAACTTTTGCAGCCCGTCTCTGTCAGGGGCGGGGCTGTGATGATGGTCGCCCATAATATGCTGGGGGCGGAACGGGGCAACCGCAGATATACATTGAACCATGGTGCTTTAACTCCCCAACATTGAAAAATCAGGATTTGTGGGAGCCGATTCAGTTTCCGTGATCACGATCACATGGAAAAGTAAAGGAGGCTAAAAAAATGGGAGATGTTAATATGAGCAGAGTTAATGAAATGACACCTTTAGAACGTGCTGCTGCCATGTCCCAAGGCAAAGCGGTCGACCGTTTGCCCTGCAATCCCAATGTGGCCAATGGCGTGGCCAGGGTTTACGGCTGTAAAATTTCCGAATTTAATCGTGATGCCAAAACTTTGGCAGCAGCTCAAATTGCGGCCTACAGACGCTTTGGCTATGACAGTGTCCGCATTTTTACGGATTTGTTCACTTTGTGCGAGGCCATGGGAGCCGAAGTTAAGTTTCCTGATGACGATACCGCCGATCTATTGAAACCGGCCATTTCCGACATAAAAGATATTGGACGCTTACAGCCGGTCAATCCTTATAAAGATGGCAGGCTGCCGGTGCAATTGGATGCCATGAAATATCTGATTGACGAGGTGGGCCACGAAGTGGGCTGTTCCGGTGCGGTCGTCGGCCCTTTCACCAATGCCTTTTTCTTATTGGGCGTAGACAATACTTTAAAGCAGATAATTAAAAGTCCCGAGGCGGTTCATGCCTTGTGCCGGATTTCGCTTGAGACCTGCAAAATATTTTCCGAGGCAGTCATTAAATTGGGATTGACTCCTACCATTTCCGAACCCATGTCTTCCTGCACTGTGGTCAGCCCCAAAACTTTCCGTGAATTTTCCGCCCCTTACCTGCAGGAATTGGTTGACTTCATCAAGAGCAAGGGAAAAGGTGTGATAATGCACATCTGCGGTGATACCGGCAACATTTGGAAAGATATTGCCGCTATGGGGGTCAGCGGCTTCAGCATTGATAACGTCGCCAGTCTGATCGAGTGTAAGCACGCCATCGGTCATCAAGTGCGGATTCTCGGCAATGTTGACCCGGGTGGAGTCGTTTACTGCGGCACTCCGCTGGATGTTCGTCTCAAAACCCTGGAGGGCATTGCCGAATGCTATGATTCCCCCAAGGGCTATACCCCCATGAGTGGTTGCAGTTTGCCGGTCGAAACCCCTTTTGCCAACATTCAGTCTATGATGGATACCGTACGCGAGGTGGGCTATCCTGTAATGCCGGAAAAGGTTGAGGCCATGATAGCCGATTGCAAAAATCAAATGGCAGTTTTATAGGAATCAGGTGGGAAGCGGATTTTTTTAAACCAAGGATCAGGATCGGAGATTTTCGAATCTACGCTAATTAGGAGGATTATCAAGCATGAGAAGTCAAGAAGAATTATTAAAGGCCTTATCCGACTGTGTGGTTGACATGGAAGATGAATTGGTAGGTGAAGTAGCACAAGAATATGTCACGGCAGGTTATCCGGCTTTGGATGGTATTTTAAAAGGTCTGGTGGATGGAATGCAAAAGGCTGCCGCTTTATATGAGCAGGAAGAATATTTTATCCCCGAACTTCTGGTTTGTTCTGAGGCTATGTACAACGGGCTGGAGGTTTTACGGCCCCACCTGGAATCAGCCGGCAGTCAGGAAAAGCACAAGGTGGTCATCGGCGTGGTAGAAGGCGACACCCATGATATCGGGAAGAATCTGGTACGTATCATGCTGGAAACGGCGGGTTATGAAATCTATGATTTAGGCCGGGACGTACCGCTGCAAAAATTTGTAGACAAGGCCAAAGAGGTGCAGGCAGACGTTATCGCCATGTCTACCCTTATGTCTACCACCATGCCCGGTATGAAAAGGGTTATTGAAATGCTGGAAGAAGAGGGTATCCGTAAAAATTACAAAGTGATTATCGGCGGTGCTCCTATTTCCCCTGCATTTGCCAATAAGATCAAGGCAGACGGCTATTCCGCCAACGCAGTAGAAGCGGTGACACTGGTAGACCGTCTGCTGCAGGGTTAGAGATGACTCCCAAAGAGCGGCTTTATGCCGCCGCCCGGCATCATCCCACCGAGCGTCCTCCCTGCATTTGCCCCGGGGGCATGATGAATATGATGTTCCGGGAAATCATGGAAGCCTCCGGTTGGCGGTGGCCGGAGGCCCATATGGATGCACACCAAATGGCGGGTCTGGCCATAGCCTTAAATAAAGCGGGGGGCTTTGAAAATTATGGGGTTCCCTTCTGCATGACGGTGGAAGCAGAGGCCATGGGCGCTGAGGTAAACATGGGCGATTTATTGGCAGAGCCTCATATTACAGACTATCTCTTAGCCGGTGTCGATGATTGGACCCAATTAAACAGTCTGGACCTGAACCGGGGAAGAGTAAAAACGGTTTTGCAGGCTATCGCACTACTAAAGCAGCAAAACGACGGTGTTCCCATAATCGCTAATATCACCGGACCGGTAAGCGTTGTCGGCTCTTTAGTAGATATATCTACTCTTTTAAAAGCGTTTCGTAAAAACCCTAAGACCTCCAGCATCTTTATGGATTCTATCGCCGGAAACCTGATCGCCTACGGCCAGGCTCAATTGGCGGCGGGCGCCGATGCTGTTTGCCTATCCGAGCCCAGTGGTACCGGTGAAATTTTGGGGCCGAAATTTTTCCGCGAATACTCGGTGAAGTATATCAATCAAATCATGGATGCCCTACAGCCGCCTTTGGCCATGGTTCATATTTGCGGCAACCTCCACAGTGTTTATGATCTTTTACCGGAGCTGCATTGTGATATTTTCAGCTTTGATTCCCTGGTTCCTATAGCTGATATCAAGGCGGCTGTGCCGGAAAAAGCGGTAATGGGAAATGTAAATACTCATGCCCTGGGAACCTCGTCACCGAAAAAAATAGCTCAGCTAGTAAGGTCCTGTCACCGCAAAGGCGCCGATATTATTGCACCTGCCTGTGGCTTGCCCACCACCACCCCGCTGGTAAATGTGCAGGCTATGGTTGCAGCTGCCCGGGATGTGAAAAATATCAATGGTTAAAATACATCTGCTCCATGAAAACAAGAGCATAGAATGCGAGCCGGGTCTAAATTTATATGAAGTTTTGTCCCGCGAGGGATTTATGGATGCCCCCTGCGGCGGAACCGGCTTATGCGGGAAATGCAAAGTGCGCATTGACAGTCAGGAAGCTATCCCGGTCAGTGAAACCCAGGCAGCCTTTTTCACTCCGGAGCAGATAGCTGCCGGTTGGCGTTTGGCCTGCCTTTGGGAAGTAAAAACGGATATGACGGTGGAATTGCCCCAGCAATTCCAAATGAGCAATATTATCAGTCAGGGATATATGAAAGAATTCGTGCCTGATCCATCAGCGCTTTTACCTGGCGGCGGAGCTGATGCTGCACAAAACTGTTACGGAGCGGCGATTGATATAGGCACCACTACGGTGGTGGCTTCCCTGGTTGACCTTAACTCAGGCCGGGAAATAGAATCCCTGGCTTGCCTGAACAGCCAGAAAGTCTTTGGTCAGGATGTTATCAGCCGTATCCACTATGCGGCCAGCAATCCACGAGGTACGGAAATACTGCAGAAAACTATCATTAAGGATTTGAAGAATTTATTAAATGAATTATGCCGTCGCCATGATCTTATTGCCGATAATATTTACGCTGTAAGTGTTGCCGCCAATACCACCATGATCCATCTGCTGGCGGGTATAAATCCCGAAGGTATGGGCAAATCGCCTTATACGCCTGCATTTCAGGGCGCCCTGTCCTTAAAGGGCCTGGATTTAGGCTTGCCGGTTTCGCCCTATTGCGATGTTTACTGTCTGCCGACGGTGTCATCTTTTATTGGGGGAGACATTACTGCGGGAGTTCTGGCCTGCAGTCTGGAAAATGCAAATGAAAAGACGCTTTTTATTGACATCGGAACTAATGGAGAAATCGTTTTAGTTGATGATGAGCGCTTTTGCGCCTGTTCCTGCGCAGCCGGACCTGCCCTTGAAGGCATGAATATCAGCTGTGGAGTGCGGGCGACTCCGGGAGCTATTGAAGATGTATTTATTGCGGGAGATACCGTACGGTATGCCACCATTGGGAACGAAGCTGCCACCGGCATCTGCGGAAGCGGCTTGCTCGCTGCCATCGCCGAAATGCGACGGGCGGGAATAATTCATAAAAGCGGGCGCTTGCAGGCTCATCCTCTGGTTGAGGTGGTGGATGGAAAAAAACGCTTTATGGTTGACGCCGGGCGCAGCCTATATTTAACCCAGCAGGATATACGCCAGGTTCAGTTAGCCAAGGGAGCTATCTTATCAGGGATCTATGCTCTGCTGGAGGCGGTCGGCATGAAAGCCGCCGAACTGCACCGGGTGATTGTGGCAGGGCAGTTCGGCGCTCATCTCAAAGCCGAAAGTCTTATTGGTTCGGGCCTGCTTCCTGCTGAGTGGAGTGAAGTAATCAGCTATGCAGGAAATACTTCCAAATCCGGAGCTCTCATCTGTCTGCTGTCTCAGCCGGAGCGGGCAGTCATTGAGACTCTGGCCCGAAACATAGAATACCTGGAACTATCCGAACTGGAAGGTTATAAGGATTTGTTTATAAAATGCATGCAATTTTAGTACTGCTTCAAAGGAGGGGGCATTGTTATTGAAAAAACTTATTGACTTTCCCTGCAGCCATGAAAATGCGGTAGGGTTTTCGGAGGAAATTATCAACCAGACCGCCTTGTCTTTCCCTGACAGCTACAATAATTGCACCGCTTTAACTACTCTGGCAGTGGCAATGAAGAAAGCAATGAACTTTCCTTTTTGCCTATTGCCGTTTTGCAATACCGTAGAAGCGGAAGCACTGGGCGGCAAGATAAATCTCGGCGACGGTCGGATTGGACCGCGGGTAAAGGAGCATGTCCGGGCAAACGTAGAAGATTTGCTGCAGACTCCTCCTATAAATTTTAATGAAGGGCGTATTCATCAGGTACTGCTTGCCTGCTCTCTTCTTAAAGAGCGCGGGGAAAAGGTGGCTCTGGAAATCTGCGGGCCCTATACCATTCTGAATTGTTTGCTGGATATTGCGCTGTTATTTAAAGCCTGGCGCAAAGACCCGCAAGTAGCAGAGGATGTGTTAGGCCTTATCAGCAATAATTTACTGTCCTATTTGGAATCTGCCTGCGCGGCAGGGGCGGATATTATCTCCTACGCTGATCCGGCCGGCAGTCTTAAAATACTGGGCCCCCGATATGCGGAAAAGACCGCTCTTCTTTTTACCGTCCCCTTTTTACAAAAAGCCCGGGATATAACCGCCGGTAAATGCCTTATTCACCTTTGCCCCAAAACAACGATGATATTAACCGGCCTGGACCTGGTGCAAATCGGCAACATCGCTATCCCCAAACACCTTTCCTATCCCGAAGCCGCCCTCAGTGTAATAGGTGAAGCTGATATTATCGGGCAAGCTTGCCTTAAAGAAGATTCGCTCGTAGGTAATGGAACCCTGAAAGCTATTCGATTTAAATGAAGCATTGGCAGCATAGACAGCCGGTTTACAAGCATCACTATTATTTATTAGGAGGCGTAATTAATTGAAATGTTCTTTATGCGGTAAACACTCCTGCCATAAAAACGACTTAGATAATGCTCCCACCGATTGCCCCAGCTTAAGCATGTCCAAGGATTATGTGACCCATGCCTATAATGCAGAAGACCTGCGAATAGCTAAAAATGCGGCTTTGGTGGAGAGTATAGGATATGGCAAAAATACCAGGGTTGAGGAGATTATGGATTTTGCCCAGAAGTGCGGCTATCAAAAACTAGGGCTAGCTTTTTGCATGGGCTTACATCAAGAAGCAAAAGTGTTTACCAAGATACTTCAAAGTAACAGTTTTCAGGTAGAATCTATTATATGCAAAAATGGCGGCTTTGATAAAAATGCTATCGGCATAGCCGAACCAGAAAAAATCTGCCGGGGCGGCTTTGAGGCTATGTGCAATCCTGTCGGGCAGGCAGCCCATTTACAGCAAGCCGGTACAGATTTTAATATTATACTGGGCTTGTGTGTTGGGCATGATACTTTATTCATGAAATATTCCCATGCACCGGTTACTGTCTTAGCTGTAAAAGATAGAGTACTGGCACATAACCCTCTGGCTGCGATCTATCAGGCAGATGCTTATTATAAACGATTATACACTTTCATTAAATAAATCTTGCTATTCTCTCTTCATCGTATTTAAAAGGGGGCAAGTCCAAAATAGCTCCTATAAAGTTTCATCAACTTTTCACAAACTCTTCATATTAGTCGCCTATACTATAGCCATCGCCCCTAATAAACAGATGGAAAGGAGAGATCTAATGAAGAAAAAACTAAACCGGGTTCTGTCCTGTCTTGTAATTGGAGGTCTGTTATTGGCATCAGGAAGCGCAGTATTGGCAGCCAGCGATACCGAAACCCAATCTGCCGCTCCCGCAGTCAGGGCTTCCGGTCCAAGAGGTGCAGGCATGGAGGATAATCTTAAAGAGGTCCTTGACAGCCTGGTAAGCAGCTCCAGCATTACCCAGGAACAAGCTGATCAACTGCTGGCCCTGCAAGCGGAAA
>DHCD01000093.1:0-447 GCA_002398105.1 Syntrophomonas sp. UBA4911 | reverse complement strand
GTATATTCAGTGATGCGGTCGAGCAGGGTATAATAACCGAAGCCGAGCGGGAAACCATATGCAATGCTTTGGCTGAGGCAAGGCAAGAGCAGCGCCAGGCAGAACTGCAGGAAAGGTTCGCCGAACTCGTCAGTCAAGGGATAATCAGCCAGGAACAGGCTGATACCATCATCGTCCAAATCCAAAAAGCCGCTGCTGTACAACAAGCGGAGCTGGAAAAGGTAAAGGATATGAGCGCCGAGGAGCGTCAGCAATACCTGCAAAGCAAGGGAAAAGAAGCTAACCTGCTGGATGATCTGATTGCAGACGGCACCCTTACTCAAGCACAGGCTGATGAGGCGGCCAAGTTGATGGGGGGTGGCTTTCATAAATCTCCCCCGAGCCAGCGTACCGAATAACAACAATTAAAGAATCCCCACCTCCTTTAATAACCCTTTTATCAAAAGG
>DHCD01000117.1:8862-9634 GCA_002398105.1 Syntrophomonas sp. UBA4911 | reverse complement strand
TCCGGCATTTCCCGGGCTACGAGTTGAACCACGACTTTTCCGATTAACCAGTGGGTCTGAATAAACATACGCCTATACTCCTTATAATTTATCTATGCCTACATTTTATAATGTCTTTCCTAAGCCAGTTTTAATCCTGGGTTAAAACCAGCGCATTTTTTGCAAAAAATAAGTAAAATTCTGATTTAACCAAATTGGAACAATACTGGGGAATAATTTTTATATAGGGTGGAGTTCTACGAAATATAGAGAAGATATAATGTAGAACACTGAAGTTTTTAGGAGGGAAATTAATTGCCATCCGCATATTCCATACTCCAGGGAATGGTTGATTTTTCACGCCTTTGTTCGGGAAGGTGTCCGGGCCAGTTGGTAATTCAGTTTACCGACTACTGCAATGGCGCTTGTCCCCAGTGCGCCATGAACGTTAACCACACTTACCCGCGCCGGCGGCTCAGCCGTGAGGAAACGGAAAAAATAATCTCCTGGGCTGCATCCCGCGGCTTTCGTGCTCTGTCCTTTACCGGCGGCGAGCCGTTTCTGCATTATAAAGACCTGCGTCATCTCATCAATTACGCTTGCCGGCGCCATATTCCCTATATACGCACCGGCACCAACGGTTTTTTCCTTTGCCAGGGCTGGGATAAAGCCGGTTTTAATTCCAAGCTTGAAACCATGGCCCGGGAATTGGCCGCCAGCGGTTTGCGCAATCTGTGGATAAGCGTCGATTCCGCTGATGCCACGGTTCACGAGCAGATTCGGGGACTTCCGG
>DHCD01000117.1:1040-8576 GCA_002398105.1 Syntrophomonas sp. UBA4911 | reverse complement strand
CTCACCACCCCGGAGGTCTTTTACGGGCGTATGACCGCAGCCCTGGAACGTTTCTTCGAGTCGGTGATCAAGCTGGGATTCACCATGTCCAATCTGTGTTACCCGATGGGAGCCGATGTCGATCAGGGTGATTTATTGAAGCCGATTTACGGCGCCCATTCTCCTCATTCCATGGTGCAGTTCAGCCGGGAGGAAAAAATTTTGATTTTCCGGGTTCTCCAGGCGGTCATTCCCCGTTACCGCAGCCGCATCAGAATCTTTACTCCCCTGAGTTCGCTTTATGCCTTGGAAAAACAGCTGGAACAGGAAGAGGACTTCAGCTTTCCCTGCCGGGGAGGGATTGATTATTTCTTCGTCAGTGCCCGGGATGCCATGTTGTATCCCTGCGGCTATCGGGGAGAGGAGAATATGGGATGCTGCCCCGAGCTTCCGAATACCGCCCGGTCATCCCCCTGCCGTCTCTGTGAGTGGGAGTGCTTTCGTGATCCTTCGGAACTGACCGGCCCTTTGATGATGGCTTGGCATCAACCCGGTAAACTTTGGGATAGGTTCAGGCAGGATAAAACCTATGCCCGCTTATGGTGGTCCGATCTTAAATATTACCGGGCTTGCCGGTTTTTTGACGGGCGTGTCGCCCCTGAACTGACCGGAATGACGAATTTTGTTTAGCTGCGGGTGATCATTTTAGCTTTATGAGATCTTTTAACCGCCAGATATTCGTAGAGGGTAACCAATCCGCCGACCAGTAAGTTGACATAATAGATCAGGAAACGCCACAATAAAAGAACCGGCAGGATGCGGTCGGGGGGGCAGAACCAGCTTGAAGAAAATAAAAAATCCCCCTTCGGCCACTCCGGCATTTCCCGGAGTAGGAATGAAATGATAGGCCATGTAAAGAAGCGACTGCAGGGCTACGATCTGTCCGTAGTGGATGGAGTGGACCCCCAAAGCCCGGCAGGCGAAATAGGCGACACTGAAATAG
Source organism: Syntrophomonas sp. UBA4911 (assembly GCA_002398105.1). Classification (GTDB taxonomy): domain Bacteria; phylum Bacillota; class Syntrophomonadia; order Syntrophomonadales; family Syntrophomonadaceae; genus UBA4844. The sequence goes on along the minus strand of DHCD01000117.1, from coordinate 7,594 downwards.
ACGCTTAACTGCAGGACAGTGGCCGGAACAATCTGAAGCAGCAGGCGACCGTCTTCTTTTATCCTCCGTACATAAGCCAAGAAGGCTTCCGCTCCTTGAATAAGGCTTTCTTTTTGCAGCTTTTGCCCCAGCCCCAGCTTGTTTATTAATATCACGCTTCCGGTTAAAACCCGTTCAAAGATAAAACGGTTATAGGCCAGGAGAAAAATAAGGCTCAAAACCGCAAGATTCAATCCCAGGCCCAGGGCTACCCAGACTGCGTTTACGCCCAGGGATTGCTTCCAGTAGAGGATCCCCGCGAGCATAACGATAAGCGAGTAAAGACCCACACTGGCCTGGTAGATGACAAATTTGCCCGCCAGCAGGGAACTGGCCTGAACCACGGTAAAGGGACCTTTGACCACCATGGAATAGATCTGGGCCGGCTGAGCGCCGCTGGCCATGGGGGTGATCAGGCTGTAATATTGGCCCACCAGGGAGAAGCGTAAAGCCTGGGCCAAAGATACGCGGATATTCCAGCGCCATGATATCAAGCAAATAATCAAGGCGTCCAGAAGCCAGAAGATAACCATGCAGAGGGCGCCTCCCAGCAAGAAACCCCGGCTGGCTCTTCCCACTATCGTCCAAAGAACAGCTTCATCCTGAACTTTAAGCATAATGACCAGGGTCAGAGCGAGTGTTACTGTTAACCATAAATAAGTCCAGACTTTTTGGGGCATAGTTTTAACCGGCGGTTCTCTGCATCAGCTTTTCCCGGCTGATCCAGCATTCCTGCGCTTCTCTCCATCCGGCCGTATCCTTGCCGGTATAGCTTTGTCTTAAAAGATTCTCCCACCCCGACAAGGCCCAACGTCTGATCCTGCCTTCTATGGGCCGAACCGTAAAACCTTCCCGGAGCAGCCAGGGATGAAAAAGGGTTAGGGCGTAAACCACTTTTACCTGGCGTAAAGATTCTTCCGTTTGTACAGACGCGGCCAGAGCGTCGAGTTCCCGGCGCAATAAAACCAGAATCTTGCGGGGCGGAAGATGAGCCGGCACAACCTGGTTATTGATGTGCAGTTCCGCCATCATGTCTCCGCGCTTAAGGCTCACCTGAGGGGATATTGCCAGCGAGGTTCCCCGATAGGGATATACGTCTACCCGCAGCAACCGGTCGGGGGAAGAGTTGAGTACCTTCCATTCAGTATGATTTACCAGCCGGCGGTCCATACTTTTTATCAACTTTCCGATAAGCATTTTCCCGCCGGACGGTGTTTTTTCCAGGCCCAATCCCTGGCTCAGGGTAACGAACTCTAGGCCTTTCTGCTTGAATTGGGGAATAATTTCCTGCAATGCCTGCAAGGTCCTGCCCGGAGCTTCCGGCGCGCCGCCGCTGTCGTGCAGTAAGATAACAGCGGCGGCTTTAACCTTGCCTGCCAGCGCAGCGCTGATGCTTTCCACCGAAGCCTGCCGGCTCCAATCGTGGGCCTCCACGTTCCACAATATTGTCTTTAAGCCTTGCCTGGAACTGAACAACTGGGTGCAAAGATTAAAGAGGCCCCAGGGAGGACGATAAAAAACAACCGGCAGGTCCAGTTCTTTGAAAATCATGACTGAACGGGCAAGATCCAGCCAGGTTTGCCGTGGGGAGAACAGCCAGGCGGGGCGGTGACTTAAGGAATGCAGGCCGACGTCATGCCCGTCATAAACAATGCGCCGGACCAGGTCAGGATTGTGCCAGGCTCTCTCGGCTACCAGAAAAAAACTGGCCTTTACTTCCATTGCTCGCAGGAGATCCAGCAGCCGGGGGGTATAAAGCGGGTCCGGACCGTCGTCAAAGGTCAAGGCTATTTGGGTGGGCGAATCCGGCAATTTCCTTATCACCCGGGGAGAGCAATGCCGGGCATACAGATTGGGAAGCAGAAAATAAAGCAGTACTACGGATCCCAGAATAAACATCATAATAAGCATCATCCCGACCTCCTGTTTTGTCTGTGATTGTCACCGTTTTGATGAAGCAAGGACAGCAGATGCAAAGGTATTTGTTCCCATTGCATTCTTTCCCGCTCCCGTTGCAGATTGCTTATAAATTGGTTCAGCGCGGTGGGATCGGAAAGGCAATAGGATATCCAGTGGCGCAGATCTTCAAGGGTAAAGGCCGCTTTCCCCAATCCCCGTTTTACTACATAACTGCTGTTTTGCAGTTCCTGGCCCATCTGCGGGTTGTAGATTATCAGGGGCAGAGTCGAAGCAATAGCTTCGAAAACAGTTATTCCTCCCGCCCGGGTGACCAGCAGATCCGCTTTTTTCATCAGGGCAGGCACGTCATGACTGAATCCGCAGCAGCGCAGCCCTGCTGCATTTTCGATTTTTTTTAATTTTTTCAGCAATCGGGTATTGGCCCCGCAAAGAGCCAGACTGGTTACGCCGGGCAATTCATTCAGCCAGTGATAGAATTCCAGGTCCTCGGGCAGGTTGCCGCCGCCTCCGCCCATAATAAGAAGGAAACGATGGTCCGGGTGCAGCCGGTAAGGCCGTAAATCGGCAACCGGGGACGATGATTGCAGAAATTCGCGGCCAACCGGGATTCCGGTGGCACACACCCGGCTAGGCCGCACCCCCAGTCTGATCAATTGTTCCTTTATTTCCGGGTTGGCCACCAGATAGAGGTCAACTCCCGGATGAATCCACTCCCTCTGGTGAACCACGTCGGTAATACAGGTAACCAGACGCAAGTGGGGCAGGAAAAAAGTCTTCAGATAGGAAGCGTAACAGGCGCACAGGGGAAAAGTGGATATTATGATCCCGGGGTTCAGCTTCTCGGTTAGATCCAAAAGCCGGGGCAGGAACAGGTGGCGGAAGGGCCGGCTGGTCAATATGTCACGGCCCCGCTGCTTGCGATTGTAGAAATAATTATAGACGCCCCCGGCTTTATTGACCATCAGTTGGTAGGTGGCGTACAGACCGGGGCTGATTGCCGGGCTGAGTATATTCAGCAAATCCAGGATCACCACATGCAAGCCGGGGTCCAGGGAAAGAAGCGACTCCCGCAAGGCCCGGGCAGCCGAAGAATGACCATTGCCGAAGCCGGCGCTCAATATGAGCACGGTGGGAAGATCAGGCCGGGTCCGGTCTATAAAATCCGACCGGCCGATCTGGTATGATGACTTATTGCCCTCTGCGCCGGCCTTGTTTTTATATCTATGGAGGGAGAAAGAATTCATAATCAAAAACTCCTCATATTCTGGCCTTTCTCCTGCCGGGAAAATGAGATTAATGCTTTGTATTATAGTTATGATAGCAGGGAAGTATTAAATTTTTTTAAAGAAAAGCTTTCCTCCCGGTAAAAATTTCGTACCCTGGGGGCAGGGGTACAGGCTTGGGACAATTATTTTCAGCTTCACAGCCGGCGGCATTATTTTTTACCTAAATTTAACCTGAAGACTGAATTAATTTAAAACTGAGGGTTTAAAATAAAGTGCAAAGGAGGTGAAAAAGAAATGAAACTCGAAGCTGATTTACATGTGCACACTATAGCCAGCGGCCATGGCTACAGCACTATTAAAGAAATCATGACCGCAGCCGCCGAAAAAGGATTAAAAACAGTCGCTATTACCGATCATGGGCTTAATATGCCCCAGGTGTTTTAAGCGCCTGCTTTTATAGGCTGCTTGCTTCAGCGATATGCCTTCCAGCTTCATGAAACGTCGATTACCCACCCGGATTTGCCGGCCTTCCACTTCACCTCTGACTCCCTGGCCGACAAAAATCTGCTGCCATTGCGAATCGGGAAGGGGAATATCTTGGGCCTGGGCATGTTCCAGAAGCGAGCGGCCTGCCGGGTGTTCGATCTGGCCTTCACAGGCGGCCGAGAGGCGAATAATTTCCTCCGCCGAGTATTCCGGCTGGACCGGCAAAACGTCGCTTACCAGGGAGCGGTTCCCGGTGAGGGTACCGGTTTTATCGAAGAGTATGGTATCACTGTCCTTCAAAATCTGCAGGCTGCGCAAATCTTTGATCAAAACGCCGGCTTGGGAAAGCCGGGCCAAACCGAAACGATAGGCGGCAGCTGCTGTCCTTTTTGGAAACAGCCCCGGGATTCATTTCCTAAGCGTAATTTTTGCGGGGTTAGAGTCTGATCTAAAATTCTTTTCAGCTCCAGTTCGGACCGGTTCAAGGCGCGGGCCTGGATATAAGCATTTAAATAACCGCAATAAAGGGTTAAAAAGCCTAATAAATCCCGGCGCAGGATCAATAAGGAACAACCGGCCAGGCCCAGCCAGAAATCATGGCCGGGATGCTTTAAGAAAGACATCTTCTGCCAACCGCTGCGGAAGAAGGGATATGAACCTGCAATAATAGTTGCTGCGCTGAGATTAAACAGCCAGGCCGGAGCCGGAGGAGAGCCTCTTTTCAGCAGCCGACGCAGCAGGATGTACGCAAGCACCAGGGACAGCCCGATCAGCCGATAACCTTGCCAGGCAAGAGGCAAATCTTCCGGCTCATTGGTTTCGGCCCGGCGTAAGGGACGGCGCTTTTCATTTTGTTCTTTTTGAAAATCATGAATAGCTTCAAGTATCTGTTCCAGGGCCGCTCCTTTATCATCATAAATAATTAAGGCCCTGCCGGTAAAAGGGTTGCAGCGCGCCGCTCGCAAGGCGGGCCTGGCGGCCAGGTCTTGCTCCAGAGATTTGCATAGCGCAGGGTTGCGGTAAAGCTCAGGCACAAAGATCCTGATCCGGCCCGGTAAATAGTGATAATGGTGATCCATTCTTGTAAAAAACAATCTTTACCTCCAGTTCCGGTTTACTTAAGTATCTGCATCCCCCTCTCTTTTATGCAGAAAACTGGCCTCGGAGCTGATTCTTGCCTCCAACTCATCAGGCTACATTTTCTCCATTATTTTTCTGATATGGCCTTAAAAGGAGGATATGGGACATGATCTGGCGAAATCCATAGCAGTATTGATGGTGGAGTGGAAGCGCTATGCTGGCTACGGTGAACACGTTAGTAATAACCGGGATAGAGGCCCAGGCGGTAAAGGTGGAAGTCGATCTCATGACCGGGCTGCCTGATTTTATACTGGTAGGATTAGCCCAGGCCGCTTTGAAGGAAGCCCGGGAAAGAGTCAAATCGGCGATCAAAAACTCGGGTTATGAATTTCCCAACCGTAAAATTATCGTTAACTTAGCTCCGGCCGATCTCAAGAAAGAAGGCAGCCATTTTGATCTGGCCATTGCACTGGGCATCCTGCTGGCATCTGAGCAATTATTACAACCCCTTGATCCGGGACTGTACTTCGCCGGCGAATTGTCCTTAGACGGCAGCTTGCGCCCCGTACCCGGAGTTCTGGCCATGTGTCTGGAATTGCTTAAGTCCCTTGCGGACTGTGCCTTTATCATCCCCCCGGGTAATAGTCAGGAAGCTTCTCTGGTGAGCGAAGTCCGTTCATTGACTGCCGGTAATTTACGGGAAGTCTGCGCTTATCTGGATAAAAGTGCCGAACTTGATCCCGCCAGCAGTGATGAAACGGTACCGGCAGGCGGCAGTATACCTGATTTTGCCGAGGTAAAAGGCCAGGAAACTGCTAAACGGGGCATTCAGGTGGCTGCGGCCGGTTCCCATAATATCCTGCTGATCGGCCCCCCGGGAGGGGGCAAGACCATGCTGGCCCGGCGTATGCCGGGGATCATGCCGGAAATGACCCGTGCTGAAGTATTGGAAACGACCCGCATCTATTCCGTAGCCGGTCTGCTGAACCCCGATCATCCGCTGATTGATACCCATCCCTTCCGGGCTCCGCATAAAAATGCCTCTTCCGCCAGCATAATCGGTGGAGGCCGCATCCCCCGGCCCGGGGAAATTTCCCTGGCCCAGAACGGAGTCCTGTTTCTGGATGAATTTCCCGAGTTCAGCCGCGATGTGCTGGAAGCTCTGCGTCAGCCTCTGGAAGATAAAGTGGTGACCGTAGCCCGGGCGCAGGCCACCCACACCTATCCCGCCGACTTTTTACTGGTCGCCGCCATGAATCCGTGCAACTGTGGTTTTTGGGGCTCGGAGCTGGAATGCACCTGCACGCCGCTGCAGATTCAAAGATACCTGGGCCGTATCAGCGGACCGCTCCTGGATCGGATGGACCTGCATATCGAAGTTCCCCGGGTAAATTATGAACAGCTGCGGGAGCGGGGGCAGGGGGAGAGTTCGGCGGCCATGCGGGAAAAAGTAATCAGGGCCCGGGAGATGCAGAAAAAACGTTTTGCCCGCCATAAGATAAAACTCAATTCCCAGATGCGCCCGGCTGAGGTAAAAAGATACTGCCGTCTGGACGACGAGTCGGAAATGCTTTTAAAGAATGCCTTCGACAAGCTGAAGATGAGTGCCCGGGCTTACGACCGGATTCTTAAGGTAGCCCGTACTGTTGCGGATATGGAGGCTGCCGATAATATTCAATTGCAGCACTTGGGGGAAGCCCTGCAATATAGAAGCCTGGATAGAAAGTACTGGAGAAACTGAGCGCCCCCAAAACGCCGAATCATGCGGAAGCGTCCACTTTTAAGCCCTGGGCCTTCAATAAG
>DHCD01000117.1:0-702 GCA_002398105.1 Syntrophomonas sp. UBA4911 | reverse complement strand
CGGGGAGGGAGGAAATTGCACCAATCGCCCCTGATTTTAATCATTACCGGATTTGTAACCGGTTTTCTGAGCCCCTGGATTGGCTTATTGCTGGTCAATATCAAACCTAACGCATCCAGGTTACTGGTGATTGCCTCGTTTTATAGTGTGCTGAATCTTATAATACGGAGTTTCTCAATTCCTTATGGCAGTAGTCACTTAGTTATTATGACAATTTTTTTATATATCCTGATTATGATTAACTGGCGATTAAGCCTGCTTAAGGCATCTATTCCTACGATTGTCGGTATTCTGGTTTTAATGCTCAGTGAATCGCTATGTCTTTCTATTGTGATCAAAGTACTAGAACTCAGCTTACCCGATCTATTACAGGGATGGTTATTCCTTTGGTCATTTCTTCCTCAGTTAGTTTTGGTATTAATAGTTATTGGGGTTATAAACAGGTTTAACTTGCATATCTTCGACTTTACTGATATTAGTCCTTATAATTTTGATAATTTTGATAAGACCCGGTCTGATTTGGTAACAGTGTTGATAAGCATTATGCTCCTGCTGTTGATATTTCAATTTATGCTGAACATGAGCTTAATATATGTATCCCCATATAAATTTTTCAAAGGCATATCTTTGGAAACTGCCGGAGTGTTAAGCAGTATTTTGATGATAGCCGTATTTGTGATAATGGTATTAATAATCAATAAG
>DHCD01000002.1 GCA_002398105.1 Syntrophomonas sp. UBA4911 | reverse complement strand
ACACTTTATTTTAGCGTTTACAGTTGTTCTGTCGGGTCTCTTGGAGTATCTCTTAGATACATTTGGAACAAATGCGGTTACATTTATTTTAGTTGGTGGAGATAGTAAACCAGATGAGGCCTTGGATTCCAATATTATATCGGTTGATAAACCAGGTACGCTGTCACAATTAAATAATTTAGTTTCATATGTATGTCTGAAGCATACGAAAAGCATTCAGGAATGCATGCTGTTTTCCCGCAAGATAGAAAAAGAACTGAATAATACTATCAAACAAATTCAGCCGGATATGGTGATTTGCGATACCCTTCGTACCGGACAATTTTTCTCAGCCAATACAAGACCACCGGCTCAATATATTATGTATATGGATGATCTCTTTTCAGTCAGGTATGAGAAAATGCTGGAAGTATTGAGAAAACATAAAGACGTTCAATTGAATCCTTTGGGCAACTTTAAATCTTTTGTTCCGGGTTTTCTACAAAAGTTAATCGACTTTCCCTTTATTAAAAAAAAGTATTGGAGTTAGAAAGCAGTTTAATTAGAAAGAGGGAAATCCAAAGCCTGGATTATTTTGATATTAATCTCTTGATTAGCGAACAGGAACATAATTTTTTAAAAGAATTAACCGGTAAGTCGAATATCTACCAGATAAATCCTTTGCTTAACAATAGTGCTAGCAAGTTTAGTCGTAAGTACCAGGGAACCCCCACCTTTGTTTTTTTAGGTGATCTGAATATACCACATAATGAAACAGCACTTCTCAATTTTATTTCATCGCAAATGATTTCTATTATTAAACTAATGCCTGATTTTAAATTAAAGGTAATTGGTGATGGGGCTAATCCGAGGATTTTAAGTACAGCAGCTAATTATGAAGATCATATTTTTTTAGAGGGATTTGTAGAGGATTTGGAAGCAGTATTCAATGAATCTTGTGCCATGATTATCCCATTGATTTTTGGAAGCGGACTAAAGATCAAAACATTGGAGGCTTTGTCAAAAGGGTTGCCAGTAATATCTACTGATTTTGGGGTAGAAGGCATTTCAATTAGAAAAGGGATTGAATGTATAGTTGAAAACGATTTAGATCTTTGGCCTGATATTATGCATGAGTTGACCGATGAAAATATAAATGCGGAAATGTCTTACACAGCATATAGCTTCTTCCGGAAACATTACAGTAAAGAGGCTATTTATAAGCAATATAAGAATTTTTTTACTTGATATTATTACTTGCCATCTAGCCAGTGCTTCCGTCCCTTCCCCGTAAAAGAATTTTTGGGACTACACGAATATAAATCAATTCCCCAACCAGTTCTACAATGGTTTGGGTGACGATGACAGCGGCTACCAGCCCGTTCAGAGGTTCAGGCAGAGCCAGGGCAAAGGGAAGGACCACTAGAGAGTTGCGGGTTCCGCCGCTAAAGATTAGTGCCCGTCCGGCTCCGGTATCTAAACGGAATATAGTAGAGATTACACGTGCAATCAGTGGCGTAATAGCCATGTAGGCTATATAGATAGGAATAACTTGGAGAATAAAATCAAATAAATGGTACAGTTTACCGATTTGCGACGCCACGATCACCAGAAGCGTCAGCGCCATAAATGGCACAGGAAGCCAGGCGCTGGCCTCAAGAAGATGTTTTCCCAGTGTTTGCCGCTTCGCCCACCATTGCGTAAATAGAGCAAGCATTAAAGGAATAACTATAATGCTTAAGAATGCTTCGAGAAACGGTTCTATACTCACAATTTCCGCCGCTTGTACGCCCATAAATAGCCATAGATAAATAGGCAGAAAAAGCATTTGCGTGACAAAGAGCAAGGGTGTGGCAACCAAAATTAGCTTCTCGTTGACAGCGCTTCTTTTATACGAAAAAATGGTATTTGAGAAAACATTCCGTACATCAAGACTGCCAGCACCAGAGAAATGGCACGATCTAAACGGGAGGTGAATTCCGGCCATAGCAAGCCGATTCCCGCAGCAAGCATTAAAACTAGAGCATAGATGAATACTTGATTTTTTTCCAATTGTTCTCTGGTAATCATTCTTTTTTATTCCCTTTAGATAATTATTAACTACACAGTGCGATTATAGCATAATGTTTTGAAATATTGATAGCTCTTCCGCCTTGCCGATGTTCCAAATCAATAGAAAGGATTGAGCTTTATGGCAATAAGCGCAACGCCGAGGACAACAATGCCAGCTTTCTTCTGTCTTGTATCCATGATTGGTAAAGATTGAACAGATGTACAGTAACAGCAAAAAGGAATGTATTGAACCGCCACCCCCTTGACTTATGAAAGATTCACCCACAATACCGATGGAGCAACTTCCGCATGGAGCTGGAACCCTAAGAAGAAGTTCTTTAAGAACATTATGAGCGTGAACATAGAAACACCGGTGAGAAACCTATATACCGGCTCTTGCTGGGCGACGCAGATCGGCGGTGTACCCGGCGCCATAGCAGCCGCTTACCAATGTGTCAAAAGGATAAAGTAAATGATTAAAGGTTTTGTGGCTCTGGACGCCTATAGCTGTGCCGCCATTTTAAGCGGCTTCAAGCACGTACCGAATTTTCACCTATTGATTCTCCACTAATTAGCCGCACTTCATGCCAATAACTGCTAACAACTGAAACAGAACCGCCATGTCGCGATCAGCCCCTACGGGGCGGAGCCAGTAATTGTCCACTCACACCAGCTTTATTGACGCGGGGATACAGATTTATAGAAAATAATAGGACCAACCGAAGTAGTTTTATGTTTATATAGATAAAGCTGCGGACTTTGATATACTTGATATAGTGATTCTGGGAACAAGACTAATAAACGAACTGGACCTGCCTTTGAATATTTTAAATAAATCCCTATTATTAACGAGGCGTTTTAAAAAAATAAAGAAGCTTCGGAGTAAAGGCACATGCTTGCCTTCAGCAGAGACTGGTGTCAAGCGGCACTTTTTTGTATCCTTAATACATGTGGAGACGTTGTCTGCTTAAGAGAAAATAGGGGATAAATGTGGGCTTATGCCGAACTTCGAAGAGATAGTCTCGTAATCTGGGCTCAGGTGTTCAGTTTATTAGAGAGGGTAATATGAAACAATCGGATATTCAACTGCGTTTGTACAGAGTAATTCTACTTTTAGGAGCAAGTCTGTCGCTTTTCTGTATTATTGGCAATCATATTTCTGCTTTTCCCATGTGGTCAAATCTGAAATGGATCGTACTTTTTTTTATAGCCATCGTTGCTCTCATATTTTCAAATAATAAAAGATACAGAATCCATATGATGTTTGGGATATTTTTATTTGTAATTTGCATTTTTCTGCCATTTGCGTTTGCTGATTCAGGCGGAAGCAATAACAATGCCATAGGCTATACTTTTTTGCTTTTGATAGTGACGACTTATCTTTTCAATGGCTGGAGACGGCTCTTTTTGGTTTCCACGCTGATTGTTGTTTTTATGGCGATGCATGCTCTGGAGTATTATTGCCCGGGAATGATCAGTGTTTATACAAGATGGAACCAGTTTGTCGACCGGATGATTCAGATCCCTCTGTTGTTATTGGCATCGTTCCTTATCATTTTGCGATTTGTCAATGAATATGAAAAGGTAAATCAAAGGCTGGACGCTTTGGCCAAATTTGATGAATTGACCGGCCTCTATAATCGAAGAATGTTTAACCAAGCAATAGAGGAAGCCGTTGGAGGCAGTAATGAGTCAATCCATCTGGCTATTCTCGACCTTGACAATTTCAAAAAGGTGAACGATAAATTCGGACACTATGTTGGTGATGAAGTGCTCAAAGAACTGTCCGCTCTTTTACAGGAGACCTTTGAGCTTGATAAACACATAGTCAGTCGCTGGGGCGGAGATGAATTCGCGATTATCTATTATGGAGGAAAAGATGAGCTGATTCAGAAATTGGAAAATATAAGGGAAGCATTCAGATCCTATACTGCTGCCTATGAAGAGGTAACCGGAATAAGCACCAGCGTCGTTTCATTCAGCGACTATGATAAAGTATCTGATGCCTTAATAGATGCGGATCACCAATTATATAAAGAAAAATCGAAAAAGCCGTGTTAAGGGATAGCCCTTCTGGAAAAACGTTTCATGTATAATGAAAGAAGGAATTTTTGAAAAAATGTTCTTTTTGCAGAAAATTTGCTGGTAAACAAAGAAGACTGCTATACCAGCAGACAGACATACAGGAGCAGCGCTGAAAAAGTATGGAGTCGGAGTCAAAAATGATTGAAAAGGGGAGAAGCACTTGTGAAAAGCATATGGTATTATGATTATCCCGTTGGGGTAATCGCAATTGCCGAGACTGACGGCGCTATATCTAATGTGTTTTTTGGCGATGACAACCGTATGGGATTGGAGATGGCTCAAACCCCTCTGATCCAAAAAGCGGCGGCACAGCTTAGAGAGTATTTTGCCGGTCAGCGCACCGATTTTACTTTGCCGTTATCTTTCTCCGGTACCGAGTTCCAACAATCCGTATGGCAAGCCTTACAAACCATAGCGCTGGGTGAAACCCGAAGCTATAAAGAAATTGCCCTACAGATTGGAAAGCCGAAAGCGGTACGGGCCGTTGGTATGGCGAATAAACGCAACCCCATTTCTATAATTGTTCCCTGTCATCGTGTCGTAGGCCATGACGGCAGCTTAACCGGCTATGCCGGCGGTCTTTCCATGAAACAATACTTATTGGAGCTTGAGCAGAAAACATCAGTGGTACACCCTTAACCAAGATTCTCTTTTCGCCCCATACGGTCGGCTTTCCCTTCCGCTGGACTATATAACCAGTAAAAAGGGTAGCCCAAGGAATATCCCCTCAGCGGACCATCATAAAAAATCACCGGCCATACCCTGGAAAATCATTAAAGAAACTCCGGGCGGCAGCCATATGACCGGGCGATGCCTTCGACCCGCGCTTTTATCCGATCCGTATAGAATTCTCTCTGATATAAGTAGGACTCCAGTTCCGGGAGCAATTGGGGAAAGGAATCGCGGTAGGCGCTTTTAAGACGATGCACCACCGCCGGGTAGGGGTTTAAGCTGTCGATCAGGATCTCCTGCACTCCGGCCTGGGCCAAGGAAGCAAACAGCGAGTTGAGAGCCGCTTCGCTGTCGGAGATGCCGGGCAGGAGCGGGGCAATGAACACCCACACCCGGATTCCGGCCCTGATCAATTGACGGGCGGCGGTAAGACGCGACTGCGGTGACGAAGCTCCTGATTCCAAGATGCGGGCCGCTTTTTCATTCAGGCTGGTAATAGTGAATCCCACCTGGCAATTTTGGAGCTGCTGCAGGATATCAAGGTCTCTCGCTACCAGGTCGGATTTAGTCAGCAGATGGACTTCCAGGGAAGGATAAGCAGCCAGGATCTCCAGACTTTTACGAGTAATTCCGTAACGGGCTTCGGCCGGCTGATAGGCGTCGGTCACCGTGCCCAGTATGACCCGCCCCTCTTTCCTGACCCGGCCGGAGAGTTGTTTCTTCAAGACCTCCGGAAAGTTCACCTTAACATCCAGGAAATTCCCCCAGGACTCTTTATGGCCGGTAAACCGGCACATAAAAGAAGCATAGCAGTAGCTGCACCGGTGCAGGCATCCCCCATAGGGATTCAGACAATATTGGTAGCCGGGAATCCCGGTCTTGTTTAAGGCAGATTTACAGAAGATTTCCCTGAGTCCGGTTGAGTCGGGCATGCGCTCACCCCCATTTATATCTTACCCTCGGCGGTAAGCAGAAGCAAGCATAGGGTTCTGTAAAACCGCACATTCTAGCTGCGAAGACTGCGGAAGTGGACAACTCGGCTCCTGCCCCCGATATTAACAAATGCTTACCCTACGCTTATTAATATTGATTCCGCTGCCAAAAGGTATAACCCGGTTTCTTTTATCCCAATTTCTGAACCTGGAGAAATGCAGGAAAGTTCTTTTTTCTGTGGAAACTTTAAAGCTAAAGAGAGAAAATAGAAAAGTACAGAACAAAAACTATCAGCAGGGATGGAAGCCATGGAACAGACTATAATAATGAGTTTGACCGCTATCAGCAAGACCTATGATATGGGAGAAGTGAAGGTTCCGGCATTAAAAGCAACCTCACTCGACCTGTACCAGGGAGAACTGCTGGTTATTCTGGGACCCAGCGGATCCGGTAAAAGCACCCTGCTTAATATTATAGGAGGCATGGATAGGGCCAGCAGTGGAGAAATCGCTTTTGGAGACAAGCTTCTTAACGCCGCCGATGATGAAATCCTGACCGCTTACCGGCGCAGTGAAGTGGGATTTGTCTTCCAATTCTATAATTTGATTCCCGACCTCACCGCCCGGGAAAATGTGGAACTGGCCGCCCGGCTGGTAAAAAATCCTTTATCGGTGGAGGAGTGTCTGGATGAGGTAGGACTTAAGGAGAGAATGGATCATTTCCCGGCCCAGATGAGCGGAGGAGAACAGCAGCGAGTGGCCATTGCCCGGGCCATAGTTAAAAATCCCCGCTTTTTGTTATGCGACGAACCCACCGGAGCTCTGGACTACAAAACCGGAGTCAATATTCTCTCCCTGCTCAGAAAAATCAACCGCAGCGCCGGCTGCACAGTGGTACTGATCACTCATAACGCCGCGATAGGTGCTATGGCCGACCGGGTAGTTAAAATGAGCAGCGGAGAAATCGCCGCTGTCATTGCCAACGAAAGCCCCTTGTCACCGGAAGGGATTGCATGGTAATGAACCTTATCCTTGCCAGAAGATTAGGACGCTACGTTAAAAATAATAAAGGACAATTTTTGGCCGTGGCAGCAGTAATTATGGTAGGTATAACGGTTTATACCGCCATGAGTACCAGCTATTTTAACCTCAGCACTACCCAACAGCAATACTACCGGGAAAACAATTTTGCCGATTATTATTTTCAGGTAGTAAAGGCCCCGGAGGGAATAACCAGACAAATTGCGGTTATACCCGGAATTAAGAGGGTAACCGGAAGGATCCAGCAGGATGTGCCCCTGATAAAGGATGATAATGAACGGGGTACGATACGCCTGGTCAGTTTCACCATGCCGATGGAAAATGAATTAAACCGTCTTACCTTGCTTAAGGGCACTATGTTTGCCGCATCAGGACCAGGGAGCGGGAACGAGGTGCTGTTGGACCCGCAGTTTTCCGCCGCCCACCATTTATCAGCGGGGGATAGGGTGGCGATCATTGTCAACAACCGTAAAGTATTCTTAAATGTGATTGGCTCCGCTACCAGTCCCGAATTCATTTATCCCATGAAAGACAGTGCCGCTCTTATGCCTGATCCTGAAAATTTCGGGGTTTTTATGCTGGAAAATAAACCGGCCCAGCAGATATTAGGCATGGCGGGAGAGATAAACCAGGTACTGATTGAATTCACTCCCGGAGCTGATCAAGATCAGGCGGTAGCAGATATAAAAGATATTCTCAAACCTTA
>DHCD01000030.1 GCA_002398105.1 Syntrophomonas sp. UBA4911 | reverse complement strand
CCTTTTTGCCGTGGAGATGTTTTTTGTTCACCCAATATACACAAAACTAATATAGAATATTTTACAGGTCTACTTGCAAAGGGGATAACCCATGACTAGGATACTGATTGCCGATGATGAAGACCGCATGCGCAGATTGCTGTGCGATTTTTTGAACCGGGAGGGATTTCAAACCCTGGAAGCGCGAAACGGCAAAGAAGCCTTAAACGTATTTTACCAGGAGAAAGACCTGGATTTAATTATTCTGGATGTTATGATGCCTGAATATGACGGCTGGGCAGTTTGCCGTGAAATCAGAAAGGAATCCAGGGTTCCGCTCATCATGCTGACGGCGCGGGGTGAGGAATCCGACGAGTTGTTCGGCTTTGAACTGGGAGCTGATGAATACATAAGCAAACCCTTCAGCCTCCAGGTATTAATGGCCCGGATACAGGCTTTGCTGCGAAGATCCGGCAACGGCTTCAGAAAGGCCCTTGTATTCGATGGCATGGAAATAGATGAAAGCGCTCATTGTGTTACGGTCGAAGGCAACCGTCTCGACCTGACTCCCAAGGAGTATGAATTATTGGCCTACCTGGCCCAGAATGAGGGGATGGCGCTCAGCCGGGATCAAATACTCAATGCGGTCTGGGATTTTAATTACTATGGAGATATACGCACGGTAGACACTCATATTAAAAAGCTCCGCTTAAAACTGGGATCCAAGGGTGATTTTATCCAAACCGTGCGGGGAATCGGCTATAGGTTCGAGGGACTCAGATGAGAAAGTCTATACGTCTTAAGCTATTTATATCCATCACCGGTGTTATTATCTTTTTTGTTCTTCTTTCCGCCCTTTTGAACACTAAATACCTGGATGAATATTACACCTCGCAGAAAACCAGATTTCTGACAAATACCGCCCGGGAAATAGACGACATATACGACGGCGCCCCGGAAGACGTTTATCTCCAGCTGGAGAATCTGGAGCGCAATGCCGGGGTAAATATCTTAATAATTGATAATTCTTATAATTTAAAGTACTCTTCTTTTCCGCGATTTGAGCGTTTCGGCCCTAGAAACGCCGGCCCCCATCAAATTATGATCCTGGATAGAGCCGCGGAACTGTCATATAACGAGAGCGTAGTAGAGATCACCGGCGATCCCCGTTTGGGCAGCAGTTTTCTAAATTTGCTCTTCCTGCTTAATAATAATGATTATCTCTTACTGAGCACCCCTATAGCAGCCATTGAGGAAAACGCGTCGGTGGCCAACACTTTTTTTCTCTACACCGGGCTGTTGACCGTAGTTATAGGCAGCATTCTGGCATTTCTGCTGTCCCGGCAATTTACCGGACCGATTCTTAAGCTCAATGATATCGCCCAGCGCATGGCTAAACTTGATTTCACCCAGAGATATGACGGCAAAAGTACGGATGAAATCGGTGAACTTGGCAACAGCATCAACATACTGTCCCAGGAGCTGTATAAATCCATCAGCGACCTGCAGGAGGTAAACGCCAAGCTTAAGCAGGATATTGAGCGGGAACGTAAAATTGATGAGATGCGCAAAGAATTTATATCCAGTGTTTCCCACGAGCTTAAGACCCCGATTGCGCTTATTCAGGGTTATTCCGAGGGTTTAAAGGTCGGTGTGGTTAAGAATCAGGAAGACAAAGAATTCTACTGTGATGTTATTATTGACGAAACCTCCAAGATGAATAAACTGGTTAAAGATTTGCTTGATTTATCCCAGATAGAGTCCGGTTACTTCAAAATGGAAAAATCGGTCTTCGTTTTGTCCGAACTGATCAGGCAAGTAATCGCCAAGTTTGAACCTATCCTCGCCAGCCGGGAGGCTAAAATCCAATTTGACGAAAACTGCGGCGACATCAAAGTAAACGCTGATATTATCCGCAGCGAACAAGTATTGGTGAATTACCTGAACAATGCCATAAATCACCTGGATGAACGCCGCATTTTGAAAATCGGCCTGGCCCTCATGGATAAAAAGGTTGCCATATCAGTGTTTAATTCCGGTCACAAAATACCGGAAGAGTCCCTGGATAAGATATTCACCAGCTTTTACAAGGTCGACAAGGCCCGCACCAGAGCTTATGGGGGCACCGGTCTGGGACTATCCGTGGTCCGGGCCATTCAGGAATTGGATAATAACGCTTTCGGGGTCAGGAATCGGGAGGACGGGGTTGAGTTCTGGTTTGAATTGGATCTGGCCTGAATAAAGGAAATTCAGTCCATTACGCCCTGTTTTTCATTGTTTTTTCATGATTTGTTCACATCCCTATCACCTTCTTGCGATAAGTTGGTTAAGGAAAATTTAGTAAAGCAGGTGAGATAATGAAGCAACCCCATACCAGACTCCTTATTCTATTGGGCCTGGTCCTTACCCTGGCCGGGTGCGGCTCTAGCACTGACGATTCCGGGCAAGCGACGCCCGCCAAGGAGACTATCTCCATTCCCCAGGAAGAACCGGCTATTACCGGAATGGTCAAAGCCATTGTGGGCAATGAAGTGACCATTTACAAAATGGCGGCTCCTCAGGGGCGGCCGGAAACTCCCGCATCCGATCAGCAAACATCGGCGACCGCATCTACCCAGGATAAAGCCAAGACCGGCTCCAAAACTGAAGATGCAGGCCGGCAAACAGCCAATACCAATTCTCCCCCCGCTGCCAACGGTGCGGAAGATACCGACTCATCCCCAGCGGACGGAACCAAAACGCCGCCTTCTGGAGAAACCGAGACTTTTATCATTCCGGCCGGCGCCAAGATTGTTGCCATGAATGGCGGAGAAAATACTACTGCAGCGCTAACTGACATTAAGGAAAATCAAATGATCCGGGTTTGGAAAACCAATGAAACCATCTCTCTGGTTCAGGTTATGGGAGGTCAATCCGAAAGAAAGAACACCAACGAACAGAACAACAGTACCATGCAAGGCCCCCCCGGCGGTATGCCAATGGGAGGACCCGGCGGCTCAAGCGGCTCCGGTATTACCCGCGGCCTGAACGGGAGTCGATGATCATGACCAATACCACTAAATGTACTATTGAAACCCGCAACATAGATAAGATCTACCAGAACGGAGGAGAAGACCTGAAGGTACTGGACAATATCAACCTCAAGGTCTATGAGGGTAGCTTCATCGCTATCCTCGGTCCCTCGGGTTCAGGAAAGTCAACTTTGATGAATATACTGGGATGTCTGGATGTACCGAGCCGCGGTGAGTACTATCTGGATGGAATAAATGTACTTGATGCCAATGATAACGAGCTGGCCCAGATACGCAACCAGAATATCGGCTTTGTTTTCCAGCAATTTAATCTACTCCCCAAGATGAACGCCATACAGAATGTAATGCTGCCCCTCCTGTACCGGGGAATAAGTGAAGCAGAATGCAGCCAAAAAGCAGTGGACGCTCTTAACCGTCTCGGACTGGGGGATCGCCTCAGACATCGGCCCCAGCAGTTATCAGGCGGTCAGCAGCAACGAGTTGCCATTGCCCGGGCTATTATAACCAATCCTAACCTGGTATTGGCCGATGAGCCCACGGGTAATCTGGACAGTAAATCCAGCCAGGAGGTTATGAAAATATTCCATGAACTGAACAGGAAGGGACACACTATTGTTGTCATTACCCATGATCAGGAAGTAGCGGAAGAGATCGGGGAAATTATATATATACGGGATGGGAAGTTGTATGAAAATTAATTCTATATGGTCTTACATAACCAAGAAAAAATTTTTATTCTCTGCATTATTGGTATTAGTTATTATCGGAGGAAGCCTTACCTATTGGTATACCCGCCATAAAACCGCATCGGATGATGAAGTTCCATTTCAGTCGGCCCGGGTGAGCCAGGGTAATATCACCGTTGGGTTTGAATCCGACGGCAATATAAGTTACTCCAAAGTCAACCTGGGGTTCGGAGTGGACGGGGCTATTGCCGAAGTTCTGGTTGCAACCGGCGATTCCGTTAAAAAAGGCGCTATCATAGCCAAATTGGAAAGCAGCGATTATCAGGATAAATACCAGCTGGCCATGGCCAATCTCACCAATGCCCAGGAGCAGAAACTCACTGATTTGCAGGATTTAGAACTGAAGCTGAAAAACGGTGAACTGGAACTGGAAAAACTGCGTGATTCTTATCAGGAAATGGAAGCCCTGCCTGATGCCTATTCTGCCAATGAAGTCAAACTTCTGAAATTGGAATTGGACGCTAAAGAAACAGAATACCAGAATCTTAAACAAAAGTATGAATCCGAATCCAACAAAGCGCTTACCCAGGAAGAATTAACCGCTAAAATGGCCTGGCAGGATCTGGAGGATACCATTCTTTACGCTCCGGTTTCGGGAGTAATCCTGAGCCTGTCCAAGAAGGTGGGCGAGCGGGTATCCGAAGACGAAGATTTTGCCGTTATCCATGATAATAATACAGTTAAGGCTAAAACCAGTGTAATTGAATATGACATAGGGCAAATCACATTGGGTCAAAAGGTTTATGTCACCGCCGAAGCTTTGCCTGATAATCAATTTACCGGCCATGTCACCCATATTGAAACATTGCCCGCCGAAGATTCTTCCGGGTTGGTCAACTATGAGGTGGAAATTGAAATTGCCGACCCGGTTTCGGAATTAAAAGACGGAATGACGGCCACAATTACATTTCTCCAGAAAGAAGTCAGCCGTTGCTTAATAATACCTTACCAGGCCGTATCAATGGTGGATGGTCAACAAATTGTAACCGTTAAAGACCAGGAAGGCAACCTGACGACCAAAAATATACAGGCCGGGTTCAGTGACGGCAGCAGTGTTGAAGTAATTGAAGGACTCAGCCCCGGTGAGACCGTCGTGTATCGTAAAAGTAGGTGATTATTTGCAGTTTAAGCAATTAATAAAACTCATTCTGAATAATATATTTCAAAACAAGGGACGTACCTTTCTGACTACTCTGGGGGTCATCGTAGGAACCGCCACCATTTTTCTGGTAGTGGCTATCGGTAAGGGCGCAGAATCGCAGGTAAATGAACAATATGCCCAGCTTAATGTGGGTACCATCATAGTTTCTGCCGCTCAAAGAGGTCCGGCGGCCGACCCCCTGACCGAGGAAGACGCCACCCGTTTTCTGGAGAGCAGTAATATTGATTATGCTTTTCCCATGCTGCGGGGAGGAGGAGACATCAACTATGAAAACTTCTCCTACCAGGGAAGTTATTCCGCTATCTATCCCGAGTTTCAGACCGTCAATCATTTGACCGTATATGAAGGCCGGGAACTGGTAGAAGAAGATGAAACCGAGCACAACCGCTATGCAGTACTGGGCTATGAACTGGCTAACACCCTTACTGACGGCAATCCGGCTGAAATTGTGGGTAAAAATGTTACTATCAGTCGTCGTAAATTCGAAGTAATCGGAGTTTATGAACGCATAGGCGATTCCAGTTCACCCATGGGCTATGACGATGCGGCCTTAATACCCTATTCGGCGGCCCAGCGTTATTTGATGGGAACCAGAACCAACCCGACTATTCTGGCCCAGGCCAAAGATATTGACAGTGTCCAGTCAGCCATCCAGGATATTCAATATATATTGGACGAAACCCATCGTGCCGGAGGATCCGACCAGTTTCGCATCATGGACGCCGGCAGCAGCCTGGCGGCCGCCCAGGAATCGGCCCGCACCCTTTCCCTCCTGCTGCTTTCGGTAGCCGTCGTAGTCCTGATCGTTAGCGGAATAGGGATAATGAACGTTATGTTTGTAACCGTCAAGGAACGCACTAAAGAGATAGGACTCCTGCGGGCTATCGGGGCGAAAAAAAATGAGGTTTTAAGCCAGTTCCTTATTGAAGCGGTGTTGATCAGTTTAATGGGGGGAATTGTTGGAGTAATTATGGGTTTTTGCGCCATGCCTTTATTGGATTATTTCGACTTGCCCTATAAGGCTTCCGTCAATGGCGTACTGTTAGGGGTTACCTTTTCCACTGTTACCGGCGTTTTTTTTGGGTTCTATCCCGCCTGGAAAGCTTCCGGGCTGGATCCTATAGAAGCCTTGCGACATGAATAAGAGGTGAAAAATATGCTGAGAAAAAGTGTGGCCGTAATACTGATGGTTGTTCTCTTTACCGGGTTCGTCGCCAGCGGGTATGCCCAGGCGGCAGCCATAAGCCTAGAACAAGCCAAATCCTTCGCCCGCATCAATAGCCGTAAATTAAGCCAGTTAAAACTTAATATTGATAAGGCCCAGTACCAGCTGGATCAGGCAGAAAGCAACCAAACCAATGAATGGATTGAGCTGGACCAGCTTGACGCCGAGTACAGCAGCCTGGAAACCCAGCTTTCCAGCCTGGATCCCAGTGATCCCAGTAATACCGATAAGATAACCGAGGTCAACAATCAGATGGCCAGCCTGCGCAGCAAAATCAGTGACCAGGTGAAAGCTGTCGCTGCATCCGTCACCATCCGGGAAGCCGAAGACGCTTATGACGACAGCGTAGCCGAGCAGGACATATATAAAGAAAAACTGGATTACGAGGTAGAGAATTTATATACCTCTATATTGACCCAGCAGGATACTCTTAAGGCTTTGCAGGAAGAGGCGTCGCTCAAAGAAAAGCTGCAGGCCCTGGAAGAACAGCGATGCGCCATGGGCGCCAGCAGTCAGTATAAGGTTGACCAATTGGCAGCCGAGCTGGAAGCGTTGAAGCAAAAGGCGGCGGAAGCCCATACCAGCGTAATGCAGAGCAAAGGCAGTCTGAATGATTATATGGGCCGGGAATATGACCAGGATGTGGAGCTGGAAGGGTTTACTCCGCCGGAACCAAGTGAAATCCCGGATTACGAGACTTTGCTGTCCAAGGCATCCGGCAATTATCTTACCGTATCACAATTGGAGCGGGATATTGAGCAGGGCGAAAATAATAGCTACTCTGACTACTATGAGGAACGAATTCAGAACCTGGAGTTAAAAAACAAGGAGATACAGCTTGAGGACGAAGAGGCGCAGCTGAAGCAGACGATTTCCAATCTGCTCAGTGATTACAACACCAGGCAGGAGTCTCTGCGCATCGCCAATATTAATTATGATAATGCTCTAAAGGCCTACAATTGGGACAAAAAACGATTTGGGCTGGGCCAGATTGCCAAAACAACTTTATTGCAAACCGAATTGAGTTATATTCAGGCCCAAAACCAAAAATGTTCAGCCGCCTATGCTCTTTATCTGGCTGAACGCAGTCTCAAGCTGGCAGAGAAGGGGATCTTATAACCCAATAGCAGCTACTCCCAGGACAATTAACAACTGAGCGGTTAAATAACTGGCCATCACCCAGGGCTGATAGATTGTAGTGTTGATTTTATATCCCAGGACGAGCAGATAATCGGATAATATAAAAAGCCATGAGCCGATAAAAGGAAGCAGGGTATGCCAATCTCCGGCATCAATCAGCCCTATGCTGCTGAGACTCATTAACAGGATTATAGAGGCATAGAGCACGATCCCCCATTTCATATATAGATTTAAATGGGGAAAATCGCGGATCAAGCCCGTATATAATACCGTACCGATAACCAAGTAGACGAGGGCAAGAATCCCCGGTAAATAATGCTTAAAATCAAGTGCCCCCAACTGGTAAAAAGATATGATATACAGCAGATGGCACAAGATAAAGGCGACGCCGGCTCCGGCAATGATAATCCCGGTTTCATTTATCTTATCGCCTGGTTTGCTGCTGCTACGGCCCAGCAATAATACATCTCCTGACCAGGCACAGAGGAGCGCAAGTATTATAAAGAGCAGTATCGACTCGCTATTGGTTATATAGACCCCTATAAGCATAAGCATCAGCAATGGTTTGGTAGCCCGGAATAATATCATCGCCCCCTTAAAGGCGGACCCAACATTTATTATCGCCAATAATACATAAATGGCTGTCGTAAATTGACCGGATTTCATAATAACCCCTCCATGGCCCACAGGGCCGCACCCAAGTATGAAAATACTTTGATTAGCTATAGCGTGGAGTTTGGATGCATAAATATTCCGTCGCCAAGACTCCTGCATATTCATGCATCCAAACAGTTATACTTTATAATCTGCGTCTATTTTCGTATCACCCCCCATCCGGATACAAGTATTTTCTTGCCTTGGCTCAACTGGTCTATTATGATGGAATCAGTCTTTAATTAAGGATATGAAGTGGCGGTATTAAAAGATGCCGGTAATCGATAATCAATTTCTAGGGTTCCTGGGTATATATAATGCTTTTAAACGGTGCTGCCGATGAACATCGAAGCCAAATCCCAAGCCATGAAGTCCAATCTGGGAGTTATATACCTGGCATTTAAACATCATCGTACGCCCTGGTATACAAAAGTCCTGATTGTTCTCGTGGTTTCATATGCTTTAAGTCCGGTTGATCTGATACCTGATTTTATTCCTGTTCTGGGCTATCTTGATGATTTAATCCTGATTCCGGCGGGTATCGCTCTGGCTGTAAAACTTATACCTGAGGATATAATTGCGGAATGCAGGAATAATAGTGGGGACTTATCCAGTATAAAAATAAGGGGAATATATGCCGGCATCATCATTATTGCCTTGTGGCTGCTGGTTTTAATTTTGGTGATGAAATTGTGCCGGATGAAAATTTTCTGGCTGTGATCCTGGATGTCCTTGGATTGCAATGAAATTAATCCCGGAATTACTTTTTTGATTCCGGGATTTTTCTATTTCTGGGCCTGTAACGGATCTTCCCTCTTTCATTAGTTAATTGTAAATAGTTAGGAAAAATTTCTCAAAAAATTTATCAAATTGAGCAGGATTTTGTCATATTAAAAAGAATTCTATTATAAAAAGATTGGCTGACCATGTAATAAATGGTCAAAATAACATGGGGGGAGACGAAACATGAAGAGTATCAGTACTCGCCTAATTATTTTTATAAGCCTGCTGCTGCTGGTATTGGCGGGAGGTTTAAGCCTTGTATCCTATAATACCGCCCGCGATGCCCTGACGGCTTCTATCGAACAAAACCTGTCCAACAGCGCTAAGGATTCCGCCCAGCTTACCGCTCAAGGATTAAAAGCGCGCCTGCAAACTCTGGAAACCTTGGCCCAAAATGATGTTATAAAAGGTACGGACTGGGACAGCCAGCTTCCGCTCCTCAAAGCCGAAGCGGAGCGTCTGGGATATACCAAGCTGGGTATCGCTGTTGACGGCGAATTGACTTCCTCCGACTACACCAGCGCCGATATCAGTGATCGTGATTATTACCAGCAGGCTATGTACGGTAATGCCAATATCTCCCAGCCTTTATTCAGCAAAGTCAGCAGCACCCTGGTGGTCATGATAGCCGTTCCCATCAAGAACGGTCACCAGGTTACCGCTGCCCTGGTGGGGGTTCTTGACGGCAATGTGCTGAGCAGCATTACCGATGATCTTAAATTAGGCAAGACCGGCTATGCCTTTATGTTGGACGACACCGGCACAACCATTGCCCATCCTAACCAAGAAGAGGTTCTGAACCGGGCAAACGCTATTGTCGATTTGAAGGATGATCCTAACTCGAAGGAGCTAGTAGCCCTGGAAAAGAAAATGATAGCCGGCGTACCCGGTCACGGGAGCTACAAATATAAGGGCCAACAGAGAGAAATGGCATTCGCCCCGATAGAAGGAACCGGCTGGTCCCTGGCGGTTACTGCGGAAATTGATGAGTTGCAGGCCGGTCTGAAATCCATGCAAACCAGGATATTGATAACTACTCTGATTTTCCTGATCATCGGAGTTCTGATGGCCATAGTTTTAGGCCGTTCTATCGGTAAGCCCATCTCCCAGGCGGTTAAACATTTGCAGCAGATGGCTGACGGGGATTTTACAACCGCCATTGCCGAAAGGCATTTAAAACGCCAGGATGAAATCGGACAACTGGGCCGAGGATTTAAAGAAATGTCCGGCAAGTTGAGCGCCACGATCCGTCAGGTCGCGGAAAGTTCTCAGGATGTCGCCGCTTCCAGTGAACAATTAGCCGCTTCGGGAGAAAATATCGCTTCCACCATGCAGGGAGTTTCATCCTCAGTGGAGGAGATTGCAGCCGGCATGCAGGAAGTTTCAGCCGCTACGGAAGAAATCCTGGCCTCCGACCAGCACATGGCTGATCTTATGCATCAATCCCATGACGAAGCCGAAAAAAATAAGCAAAAGGCTTCGGAAATTGAAGATCAGGCTCATAAAGTGGAAGAACAAGCCCGTACAAATCAAAAAAATACCACGGCCATGTATGGCGATATTCAACACAAGGTCACCCAGGCTATGGAGGATGCCAAAGTCGTCAATGAGATTTCGCAATTGGCGCAGAATATAGCTGCCATTGCCGATCAAACCAACCTTCTGGCTCTTAACGCGGCTATTGAAGCCGCCCGCGCCGGTGAACACGGCAGAGGATTTGCGGTAGTAGCTGAAGAAGTGCGCAAACTGGCGGAAGATTCTGCTTCCACGGTAAGCGATATCCAGAATCTCACCCATCAGGTGGATACGGCTATAGGCAATCTGGTCGGACATTCCAATGAGCTGTTAGGCTTTATCAATGAGACCGTTTTGGAGGATTACCGCCAGTTGGTCGAGGTCGCTTCCGAATATAAATCGGCGGCCAATCTTATCGTATCTATTTCCGAGAGCACTCAGTCCAATTCCCAGCAGTTGCTTGACTCGCTATTGGAAGTCAATAAAGCCATGGAAACAACTGCGGCTACCATTGAAGAAACTACCGCCGGTTCTCAGGAAATAGCCAAAGGCAGCGAAAATGCAGCCGCCGTCGCTAATGAAATCAATCAAGCTTCCGCTAAAATGGCCCGGAATGCTGAACAATTAAATAATTTAATCCGTCAGTTTAAAATTTAACTGGTTGACGCATGACCCGCCCCTATTCCCGGGGCGGGATTTCATTTTGACCTGATAATCGCACTTACCCGCGGCGTTTCCAACAGCCCTTTTTCCCAGGCGATGCCGGTAATCAGGTCGGGTGCAACCAGATCAAACCCTTCTTCAATGGAGTCAAGCCGGCGGCTGCGGGAAAATTTGCTGCTCTCGCAAATTGAGTAGAGGGGGATATTCTCCTTTTGGGCGGCTAAGGCCAATCGGCCGGTGGGACAGCCATTAAGGAGCGAACCATCAGGCAGGATGCAGTCCGCTCCGATTATTGCTTTGTCGGCTTGCCCCGTCCGGGCCTCAATATGCTCATCATCAAAAAGCAGGCATTCTACCCCATGCCCGGCCAGAGCCGCCGCCATCCGCTCCCCGTAAGCGACGGCCCCGGGACGGGCTTGGGAACGGGCGGCCATAACTTTAAAACATTGACCTGCTTTACGGGCTTGAGCCATGGCCTCTGCCACGGTTGAACTGTAACTGACGGTGATTATGGTGTCCGCCGCGGCGATCAATCCGGCTCCGATTGCAATAGCCTTGACCCGCGCCTGTTGAAACTCAGCTTTCATTTTGTCGACGGCCGCCAGCAAAAAACTGCGCAGCGAGTCCAAGTCGGCACTGCCTCCGTCATATTCCTGTACCTGGTCCAGGAAACGAAAGGCCAGGTTTCCGATGGGAACCATGGCCGGGCGGCATTTTATCAACTTTCCGGCCAACCGGGCCATCTCCTCCAGAAATTCTTCAGGACTGCCGGCTTGGCTGAACCGCGCCGCATCTTTCAAAATGTCCAGCGCTTTGCCGGCCAGGTAGCTGGCCCCATGGATCTTGTCTTTTCTGATTTCCTCAACCGCCGATGCAAGCCAGATCATTCCACTCTCAACCAGGCTGCAAAAAGTCCGGGAACACAATCATGATCTTTTATCGCCAGGGGGTCGACCCATTTGCATTCGCTGTGCTCCCAATCAATTTTCACCTTATCGGGATCGGCCAGAGCAAACCGGAAAGGATGAACCACCCAGGTGCGGTCCAGCTTTTCATCGACCACCGGCAGCGGTTCTCCTTCTTGCAAGAGGACCAGATCGCTTGGGGCCAAAGCCGCTTCTTCTCCGATCTCCTGCCAGGCCTGTTCGGTCGGGGTCTGTCCCTCTTCAATATAGCCGCTGATTCCGGCCCATTTTTGTTCATAGGATCCCACCTGCCGGCTGCGGCGCAGCAGCAGTATCTTATGCCCGTTTTCCAGAAAACAGGTCACCACATGAGTTTCTTGCATGTCATCGCCTCCGGGTTGATAATTACTTTCATTGATTATCAATGGTATTTTTTTCAGTATACTCCGCCGCAACTTATAAATAAAGGGAACAAACCTGCCCCGGATCACTCCGTTTTCATGGATAAAGCTACTTTGCCCCTCTCCCGGTCGACGGAGAGAACCTGTACGGCTACCACATCCCCTACTGCTACTACTTCCATAGGATGGCGGATATAGCGATCTGCCATCTGGGATATATGCACCAGGCCGTCGTTCTTTATTCCTATATCAACGAAAGCGCCAAAATCCACTACGTTTCTAACCGTTCCGGTCAGGGCCATGCCCGGGGTTATATCTTCAATACTCAGCACATCGGTGCGAAATACTACCGGAGGCAGGTCTTCGCGCGGGTCACGGTGAGGCTTTAAGAGACATTCGATCACGTCCTTTACCGTCGGTTCCCCCGCCCCCAGACTTGAGGCCAGAACGGCGGGTTTCAAGGCGCCAAGTTTTGCCGCCAGGGCCGGCGCTCCGATTTCCTCCAGGCTGGCCCCGGTTATTTCCAGGATACTCAAGGCCAGCTGGTAAGATTCCGGATGAATGGCCGTACTGTCCAGAGGATTTTCCTCTTTATATATGCGCAAGAATCCGGCTGCTTGCTGAAAGGCCTTAGGGCCCAGCTTGGAGACCTGGAGCAGTTCCTTACGGTTTTTGAACTTGCCGTTCTGGTCGCGGTACTCCACTATTTTATTGGCCACCGTGGAAGAAAGGCCGGAAACATAGGTCAGCAGGGGGGCAGAAGCAGTATTAAGCTCCACCCCTACCTGATTAACGGCAGACTCGACTACACTGGTCAGGTTTTGATCAAGCTCTTTCTGCGGCAGGTCATGCTGGTATTGCCCCACCCCAATGGCCCGGGGTTCAATCTTGACCAGTTCCGCCAATGGGTCCTGCAAACGCCGGGCAATGGAGACGGCACTGCGCTGGGCTACGTCCAACTGCGGAAATTCCCGGGCTGCCAGCGGAGAAGCCGAGTAGACGCTGGCTCCCGCTTCGCTGACTATGGTATAAGGAATCTGCAACTGCCTGTTCTTAATCATCGTGGCCGCGAACTGCTCAGTTTCCCGTGAGGCGGTGCCATTACCGATAGCGATGGCGGTCACGCCATATTTTTTAATCTGCCGGGTCAGAATCTCCTCCGCCTCGGCCGCCTTTTTCTGGGGCGGTGTGGGGTACACTACTCCCACCTCCAGCATCTTTCCGGTATCATCGACTATGGTCCATTTGCAGCCGGTACGGTAAGCCGGGTCCAGCCCCAGAATGATCTGCCCTTTGACCGGCGGTTGCAGCAAAAGGCTGCGCAGGTTTTTGGCAAACACGTTTATGGCTTGTTCTTCAGCTTTTTCACTCAATTCATGCCGCAAATCCCTTTCAATAGAGGGCTTGATCAGTCGGCTATAGCTGTCCTGGATCGCCTGAACCAGGTATTCTGCCGTGACTCCCGGCTTCACGTAACGTCGGTTCAGGTAATCCAATATTTTATCATTCTCCAGAAAAATTGCTACCTTCAGAACCTCTTCCCGTTCACCGCGGTTTATGGCCAGTATGCGGTGAGGAGGTATCTTGCTCACCGGCTCCTGATATTCATAATACATGCGATACGGTGATTCCACATTCTTGTCTTTGGCCACCACTACCAGCATTCCATGTCTGCGGCTGTACTCCCGGATCCAACCCCGGGCCGGCGCGTCTTCGGAGACCTGTTCGGCTACGATATCCATGGCCCCCTGCAGTGCAGCTTCGGGGCTGTCTACCTCCTCCGACAGGTAACGGTCGGCTTCTTCCTGCGGTATCCCCTGGGCGGGGCAAGCAAGCAAAAAATCGGCCAGAGGCTGCAGTCCCCGGGCACGAGCGGTAGAAGCCCGGGTTTTGCGTTTGGGGCGAAAGGACAGGTAAATATCTTCGATTTCCACCAGCTTGCCGGCCTGCCGTATCCGGGTCTCCAAATCCGCAGTGAGTTTACCCTGTCCCTCAATCAAACGGATTACTTCTTCTTTTCTTTGTTCCAGGCTGCGGTGAAAGTTAAGCCTTTCTTCAATTAAACGGATTTCGTTTTCATCCAGGCCTCCGGTCGCCTCTTTGCGGTAACGGGCAATGAACGGCACTGTGTTCTTGTCATCCAGCAGCTGGACTGTCGCATTGACTTGCCTGAGCGCTATATGGGTTTCTTCCGCTATGAGATTAAATATCTGTTCCATAAAATATTTGCTCCTTTTAAACTCCTCATCGTCAAGTTTATTTGTAAAATGTTTCTAACTGCTTTGGGTTATACTTTTTTATTATATAATATCTAAATAAGGGAACCCACTTAATAAGAGTCGGATTAAGTACACAAGTAAGCCGTATTGGTGTTAAAATATTTATTAATGCCGTCAATATCGGCCAACAGATTGATGCGAACAGTAACCAAAGGATGCGGTAGATTATTATGCGAGACAATCCGGAACAACGTATTGATGCCAAAGCGGTGCCATACTGGCGCTGGTCTGCAGCTATTGAATCGGCTTTTTTACTGCTCATTCCAACCGGCTACCATTGGGCGCAGCAACACTGGCATTGGCCCGCCTGGATTACCTTCGTCCTGCTGGGGGCGATCCTTACCTATGCTGTCTATGCCATCGTCTTTAAGCCTATAATTACCTGGCGGACCTGGCGTTATCAGGTTTCCGAACAAGAGATCGACCTGTTGCAGGGAGTTTTCGTTAAAACTCGAACCCTTATCCCCATGGTGCGAGTCCAGCATGTTGATACCGAACAAGGGCCGCTGCTCCGCCGTTTCGGGCTTTCGTCCGTGACCATCTCCACTGCTGCCGGAAGCCATCAGATACCGGCACTGGCAGATGAGGCAGCCGCTTTACTAAGAGATCAGATTTCAGTATTGGCGCGGGTGGTAGATGAAGATGTATAAACCGCAGCGGCTTCATCCTTTGGCCATACTCGAATTTATTATGCGTAAAGGTTATTCACTGGTACAGGCCCTTCTCCCCCTGTTTATTATTGCCATCGCCCAGGAGCAATTCCGGCAATGGTTATTATTGGCCCTCCCCCTTTTGCTTCTCCTTTTCCTCACCTATACTATTTTATACTGGCTGCGTTATGTATTCTATATCAGCGGGCAAGAATTGCGCGTGGAATATGGCGT
Organism: Syntrophomonas sp. UBA4911; assembly: GCA_002398105.1. Lineage (GTDB taxonomy): Bacteria > Bacillota > Syntrophomonadia > Syntrophomonadales > Syntrophomonadaceae > UBA4844. The sequence continues at coordinate 5,836 of DHCD01000030.1, read as the reverse complement.
ACTGGTTCGAAAAAAAAGATATATTCCTTTCGAACGGATTCAAACTGTACAGGTGTCCGCCGGTGTTCTGCAGCGTTTGTTGGGTTTGGTCAAAGTTCAGGTAGAAACAGCAGGCACAGGCAATAAAGCGGAATTTGTCCTGGATGCCCTGACGCGGGCCAAAGCCGAGGAGCTGCAGCAGATTCTGCAGTCGGGGGTAAAACCAGTTGCGGAAACTGGGGGTGAAACAGCATATAGCGAACACCAATTACCGACCCGTTCTTTACTGTTATTGGCGACTACTTCCAATAGCATCGGGGTAGTAATCAGCGGCATGCTGGTGCTCATTTCCCAGCTTGACGATTTCTTTGGCCAACTGGATGTCTGGGGTAAAGTCGGAGCCTATGCCCAGCATCTGGCCGCCGGGAGAATGAGCTCAATTATTTTAGCCGTTTTGCTCCTGCTTCTGCTGGCCTGGCTCCTGTCTCTTGGGGGAACCATCATCCAATTCGGCGGTTTTAAACTGCGGCGGGAGACAAGCCATATCAATATCAGTCGGGGAGTATTTCAAAAGCAGCAGATAAGCATCCCACTCAGCCGCATTCAGGCCGTCAAAGTGGTGGAAAGCCTGCTGCGGCAGCCCTTGGGCATGGTCAGTATACAGGTCGTGAGCATCAGCAACACCGGTACCCAAAGCGAGGGCAATGTGCTTTTCCCCTTATTGCCAAAATCAGAGCTGGCGGGCTTTCTTGAAAAAGTCGCGCCTGAGTTCAATATGTCGGGAGAAGTGCAAAGATTACCGGCCAGATCAAGACGGCGCTATCTGCTGATCAATATCATCCCCACCCTGATCATCGCCTTATTATGCACCATCTATCTGCCCTGGGGGTTCAGCGGTTTTATCCTGCCTTTACTGGGAGCCGTGCTGGGCGCAAGGCAGTACGCGGATGCAGGCTATCAGGTGACGGAGGATAAAATATTACTGCGGTCACGCTGTCTGGGCAGGGTAACCATGATCATTCCCCGACGCCGGATTCAGTCTCTGCATGTATCGCAAAACCCTTTCCAGGTGCGCAGCCATTTAAGCAACCTGGGGGTTGCGGTGGCATCATGCAACACTGCCTCCACCTTTAAATTAAAAGGGATGGATAAGCAAAAATGCAGTGATATTATGAATTTTCTTAGCGGGAAACGTGGACCGTGGACAGCCCCTCACTCCCGCTAAACCGGATAATATGATCCAATCCACCATTCATCAGGTTTGAAGGAGGATACAATGCTGAAAGAATTAAGCCGTTCACTGGCAAGTTTGTCCGTCTACCGCAATATTTTGCATGATCCCCTGGTCGGCGCTCTGCGCGATTGTCTTTCTGCTGCGGGCAGAGGCTATGAGGAACTGGAGCTAACCGACTCCTTCCATAAGTTTATGTTTACTTATTTCAGAACCGCTCAAACTCTCCCCGCCCATTTAGTCAATCTGATACGGCATGACGATAATCCGTTCAGCCGGGCAGCAGAAACTATGGCCTTTCATAAAATAGACCCCCGCTTAGTTCAGGCGGCGAACCGGGATCTGCAAATGCTTAAAACCGTAAAGGATCTTGATATGACGGTCCTGGCGACAGAGCTGGGGCTGGAACCGTTATGGGGGGGAAATGATCCTGGGGATAAATCCGCCGGGGACGAATCATGCTGGCCCCAATCGGCCGAAGAACTGGCCGGCTATTATGCCTCTAATTCCCGGGGAATAGTTTCTTCTTACCGGGCTTTAAGATGGAATGGTCAACAGGGGTTATCGGGGGTCGAGCACCCGGATGCGGTAAGGTTGGAAGACTTGATCGGCTGTGGCCGGCAAAAAGAGCTTTTATGCCTTAACACCGAGAACTTTCTTACTACCGGCAGGGCCAACAACGTTCTGCTCTACGGCAGCCGGGGCACGGGCAAATCAAGCATGGTCAAGGCCCTGTTGAACCACTATGGGAAACACAATCTCAGCCTGGTGGAAATAATTCGGGAGCAATTAAAAGATCTGCCCAGATTGGTAAATTATCTGCGTGATTATCCGGCCAGGAAGTTTATCGTATTTATAGATGACTTATCTTTTGAAGATTATGAGACAGAATACAAAGGACTTAAAGCGGTGATGGAAGGAAGTCTGGAGGGACGGGCGTCCAATGTATTACTCTATGCTACCTCCAATCGCCGCCACCTGGTAAGAGAATATTTCTCCGACCGCTCCAGCCAGGATGAGGAGATCCATACCCGCGACACCATGGAGGAAAAACTATCCCTGGCCGACCGCTTCGGCCTGCGCATAAGCTTTCCCCCTCCAACCCAGACAGTTTACCTGGATATCGTGGAAAATATGGCCCTGCAGCGGGGTCTGCAGCTTGATTCGGAGCAACTGCGGCGTCAGGCCCTGGAATGGGAGCGCTCCCACCACGGTCCTTCCGGTCGTACTGCCCGGCAGTTTATCGACTCCTTGGGATAAGTTCCAAAACAAAGTCATAAAATAATTAAACTCTATAACTTACAGGAAAAGGAGGGTATCCTGATGCCCAAATTAAGCGGCCGCTATTTTGTCGGTATACTCATTATTGTGATCGGCGTGGTTGCTCTGCTGGATAATTTCGGTCTGGCTGATATCAGCTTCAGTTATCTGACCGGTTTACTATGGCCCCTGCTGCTGGGTATTGCCGGGATCAACTTCATTGTCAACCGACGTGATATTCCCGGTATTGTGACAGGCGGCTTATTGATTGCCGTGGGCGTTATTTTCTTAGGCCATAATGCCGGTTTTTTTGATATTGATATGCAAAACTTCTGGCAGGGATTCTGGCCTGTTATCATTATTTTAATCGGTGTGAGCCTGCTCAGTAAAAACAAGCCTAACAGTCCCGGGCATTTGGCCATAATGGGCGCTGTGGAAAAAAACAGTGCGGGGTGGGAGCTCGAAAGCGCAGAGTATTTCGCGTTAATGGGCGGTATTGAACTTGATATACGCCAGGCTGCCTTTCGCGAAAAAGAGATCAGTCTTGGCTTATCCACTATTATGGGTGGTATAACCGTTATCGTTCCCGAAGATGTGGCCGTAACCTGTCAGGGGACTGCCGTACTGGGCGGCATTGATTTAATGGGCCGAGGTTCGGGAGGAATAGTCGGCAATGCTAGCATGCAAAGCGATAATTGGCAAAGCGCCGACAAAATAGTCCACCTTAACTGCCTTTGTATAATGGGTGGTATCGAAATCAAACGCTAAAAGATAAAAATCATGTCATGATCCTGTCAAAAAAGAGCATCGGCTCACCGACTTTCTAAAGTTTAAGGTCTGACACCATAAAGAGCGGTGGAAAGCCGCCATTAATTGATCCTCCGGCACCGCGCGTACCGTTCGCTATACGGCGCTTCCACAGTTTACACAGCATTCCATCAGACTGAGATATCCGGCGGTTTTTGATAAGCAAAGGCTATGGGCAGTACGCCAACAGCCTTTGCTTGCTCAGTTTTTCTGATTATGCTGCTATTGCTCCATTGAGCTTTTTAAACCCTTCTTTCCTTTATCGGCTGTATATGAAATTTATCTGCAGGTTGTTTCCTGCTACGGTTTTTTTCCGAAACTCGGTTTCCTTGATTTTATCAGCGATAAAGGGGATCTGATCCTGATAATAGCTTATTTTCAAGGGCGGTTCTGCTTCAGGAAGTCCCAGGGCATAAACCGTATAGGCTTTTCTCTTCATCACCTCCAAAGGTTCGGTTAAGAGGATTCCATCTTCGCCGGCTGAGCGTAACTGAAGGTTGTAGGCTCCAGGTACTATGGTCTTGAAATCAGTCGCCTGGGTATATTCTGCATCATTAAACAAATCCGGCCCATCTTCAATGCTCAGATTCAAATGGGATGCAGTCGGTGACAAGTGTACGAGCCGTATAAGGCCATCTTCGCTCTCCGTGGGTTGGAGGTTTAAAAGCAGAGGCAGCAGGCTGACATCAGGTAAAATACCTGTAACCGCGACGGTAATCCTCTCATCGGGGGGAAGCTCCAATTTGGTGTCGATCAACGGATTGGAATCTTCACCAGCCGTAAATACCTGGATGGACATATCTCCTGATCCTACCGGCAAGTATTCACTGATCTCATTGTAGGCCAGGTTCTGCAAAACAAGATTTCCATCAGTATAGATATCTACCGCCGGGGCTCCCGAAGATGCATACAAAAAGCGAATAAAAGAATTAATAGTTGGCACTAGCAATCACGCCTTTAATATATTTTATAACAGTATATTAATAATAAGCTCTAAAGGTTCCATAAAAATGTTACCTTCCCTGTTAACGACAATAGCCTTAGCTCTGCTGTCGACATCATGGGATAACGCCGCCAATTTAAAGTCATAAGCATTTCAGGATTATTCTTGTCACATTACCTTGTCACGCATAGTATTTTGTTATAAAATATAATTCAGGAGGTGAGATAATGTGGGCGGTACAATTTCTACCGATTTAATCCGGGGCCATACCGACACCATAATCCTGAACATATTACGCCAGGGAGACAGCTACGGATACGAAATATACAAAAAAATTATCAAGTTGAGCGGCAACCAGTATGAATTAAAGGAAGCAACTCTTTACACTGCCTTTCGGCGCTTGGAGCAGGACGGGTGCATCCTTTCCTACTGGGGAGATGAAACCCAGGGCGGCAGACGCAAATACTACCGTCTGACCGATAAAGGCCAGACCCTCTATGAGCAAAACAAAAAGGATTGGACCTTTGCCAAAAGTATTCTGGATAAATTGATTGAAGGAGGTCTCAATGATGTACCAAAATAGCCTGGATGATAAAATCTCGGCATATATTGACAGCCTTTTCTCCGGGGTTGGAGGCAGCCAGCAGCTTTTCGATTTAAAGGAAGAGCTGGCGGTAAACCTTAAAGAAAAAACCATGGACTATCAAACCCAGGGTATGGATAGTGAACAGGCTTTTAAAGAGGCGGTGATTTCCATGGGCGACCTGGGCGGATTGGTGGATGATATGCGCAAATTAGGTCAGGATACGGCTAGGCAGTCCCTTTATTCTACCATGGCGGCACGAATTTCCAGCGCCGGAATAGTCGGCGGGGTGCTGCTGACTCTATTCGGAATATTTGTGTCGGCCATCATCTACTTTCAGGACTATTCTCCGATGGAAGCTATCGGACCGGGAATATTTATTGTTGCCGGCGGAGCTCTGACCGCATACAGCATTCTGACCAGGGAAACCAGCAAAAGGTATGCCATGAACAAAATACGAGCCGCATTCTATGCTCTATCAATCGGGCTCATACTTTTCAGCCTGTTCGTGTCACTTATTACCTATTTCGCTGAAGGTGAAATGTATGTGGCGATTGCTTCTTTAATGGTTTTCTTTTTAGGAGGAATTGGATTGTTTTTATTCCTTATTCTCACTGAAACCGACCGCTCCAAGATCAAAGAATAAGGATTCATTAGAATCGTTCCTTTTCATGCCATCTTAAAATCTCCATTTTACATTATCAATCTGCTATCCGGCTAAAATAAGAAAAGCTCAGGTTGATAAAAACTATGAGAGGTTTGGCTATGAAAAGATTTTTTATTCTCGTCTTTATTATGGGTATGTGCTATTTTACCCTGGAAGGCTTTTGGCGGGGATGGACCAATATAGTCATGTTATTTGTCGGAGGCTTATGCGGAGCGCTTATCGGGCTTTTAGATGAATATCCCCAATATTTTAATTTGAAAATATGGCAGCAGACCCTAATATCCTGGTTAGTCATATTAGTTATAGAATACGCTTCCGGCATGCTTTTGAATATAGAATTGGGTCTGGGAATATGGGACTATTCGT
>DHCD01000029.1 GCA_002398105.1 Syntrophomonas sp. UBA4911 | reverse complement strand
TTTTGGCGGAGCCGACGGGATTTGAACCCGCGATCTTCGGCTTGACAGGCCGATATGCTAAACCGCTGCACCACGGCTCCGCGAATTAAATTATCTGTAATTATAAACCGGCAGTATATGAATATTTTAACCATAGCCGCGGCATTCTTCAATACATTTCAATGAATTCAGGTCTTCACTGTGATTGCACCGCCTCACCTATATTGATTCCCATCCCCCTGACTCAGCCCGATTCCCACCGATTTTTCCGGCTCTGTCCGCCTTATAAAATAATGCAAAATATTCTTTGACTATTATTGACTATTAAGCATCAAGGTATTATACTCAGAATCAGAAGAAGACACAAATTTTCCCCTTACCAGGGAATATCTGATCTTGTCTGACTAACATTCAAATAAGCTTCATTAGCTTTATAAGGAGGTTGTTAACATGGCAAAAGCTTTAGGTATTGATTTAGGTACGACTAATTCGGCCGTTGCAATAATGGATAATGGCAGTCCGGAGGTTATTGCCAATGCCGAGGGAGCCCGGACTACGCCTTCGGTAGTAGCCTTTAAAGGAGAAGAGCGGTTAGTGGGACAGATTGCCAAGCGGCAAGCCGCCCTCAATCCCGAGAACACCTTTTATTCCGTGAAAAGATTCATGGGCCGGAGGTTTAAGGAAGTGGCCGATGAGAGAACCCTGGTTCCCTACAAGGTAGTATCCGGCAATGATGATGCGGTTCGTTTCCAGGTGAATAATAAGCTGGTTTCTCCCGAGGAAATATCGGCTATGGTGCTCACCAAGCTGGTAGAAGATGCTTCCCGTTATATGGGAGAAAAGATTACCGATGTGGTAATTACCGTCCCCGCTTACTTTAATGACGCTCAGCGCCAGGCTACCAAAGACGCAGGAAGAATTGCCGGTTTAAATGTATTGCGCATTATCAACGAGCCCACCGCAGCCGCCCTGGCTTATGGCCTGGATAGTAAGAACAGTCAGACTATCCTGGTATTCGACCTGGGAGGAGGTACCTTTGACGTATCAATCCTGGAAGTAGGCGACGGCGTCTTTGAAGTAAAAGCGACCAACGGCGATACTCACCTGGGAGGAGACAATTTTGATAAGCGAGTGGTAGACTGGCTGGCGGATGAATTTAAAAAAGATTACGGTATTGACCTGCGTAAGGATAAACAGTCTTTGCAGCGGCTGACCGAGGCGGCGGAGAAGGCCAAGGTGGAATTGTCCAGCGTTATGGAGACCCAGATAAGCTTGCCCTTCATCACTGCCGACGCCGAGGGGCCCAAACACCTGGATATGAAATTGACCCGGGCCAAGTTTGACGACCTGATCCATGATTTAGTAGAGAAACTAAGGGTGCCGGTGGAAAACGCCTTAAAAGACGCCCGCCTGACTAAAAAAGATATTGAAGAAGTCATTCTGGTCGGCGGTTCCACCCGGGTTCCGGCGGTACAAAAACTGGTGCGGGATTTAACCGGTAAAGAACCGAACATGGGGGTAAACCCGGATGAAGTGGTAGCGGTAGGCGCAGCTATTCAAGCGGGAGTGCTGTCCGGCCAGGTGAAGGATGTGGTGTTGCTTGACGTCACCCCGCTCTCCCTGGGGGTAGAAACCATGGGAGGTATCATGACCAAGATCATTGAGAGAAATACCACCATCCCGGTACGCAGAAGCGAGGTGTTTTCTACGGCGGAAGATAATCAGCCCGCGGTGGACATACATGTCTTGCAGGGAGAAAGAGAACTGGCCCGGGATAACCGGTCCCTGGGGCAGTTTAAACTGGATGGAATTTCTGCCGCCATGAGGGGAGTTCCGCAGGTTGAAGTTACCTTCGATATTGACGCCAACGGCATTTTGACCGTCAGCGCCCGGGATAAATCCACCGGCAAGGAACAAACTGTTACTATCAGCAATTCATCCAATCTGAATAAAGCGGAAATCGACCGGATGATAGAAGATGCTCAGCGCTATAGCGAAGAAGACCGCAGGAAACGGCAGGAAGCCGAGACCCGCAATCACGCCGACGGGGTATGCTATGATGCCGGCCGGCAGCTGGAAGCGATGGGAGCGGCGGCAGCGCCGGCGGAAAAGGAAAAAGCCGAGGAAGCCGTCAAGCGTCTGCGTCAGGCCCTGGAAGCAAAAGCGCCGGTCGCCGACATTGAAACTATGGTGCAGGAACTGGAAAAAATAATGGCCGAGCTGGGCCCTGCCGCTGCCTCTGAAAATGGTCGGCCTGCAGGTGATTCCGAGGTTATTGATGCTGAATTTGATGAAAACTAAACCCAAACGGGGTCAGGAGGCTTAAAACTATGGCGGTAACCTTTCGTGATTATTACGAGACTCTGGGAGTGCCTCGTGATGCGGATGAGAAGAAAATAAAAGCAGCCTACCGGAAGTTGGCCCGCAAATGGCATCCTGACCTCCATTCGGGCAAAGCCAAGGAGCAGGCGGAGGAAAAATTCAAGGAAATAAACGAAGCTTACGAGGTATTGAGCGATGCTGAGAAACGGGCCAAGTACGACCGTCTGGGCAGCAACTGGAAAAACGGCGATCAATTTGATCCGGGCGATATGGGCAGCACCTACTATTCCAGCGGCGATTTCAATCCCGCCGATTTTCAGGGTTTCAGCGATTTCTTCGCCAGCATTTTCAGCAGCCGGCCCGGAGGGAATCAGCGGCAGGCCGGTTACTATGACGGGTCCATGCGGGGGCAGGATGTGGAGAGTGAAATCGGACTGACCCTGGAGGAAGCCTATCATGGCGGCAATAAATCTCTGCACCTGTCTGCCGGCCAGGTCTGCGGCAAGTGTCACGGCCGGGGCATAGCGGGCCACGCCGTCTGTACTCAATGTGGAGGTACCGGCTCTATATCCGCCCCGCGCAATATTGAGGTAAAAATACCGGCCGGAGTCACCACAGGCAGCTCCATCCGCCTTAAAGGCCAGGGAGGAGAAGGTATGGGCGGCGGCCCGCGGGGAGACTTGTATCTCAAAGTGAAGCTGCTGCCCCACCCGCTGTTTACGGTACAGGGAAAAGATATTGAGTATATCTTGACCCTGCGTCCCGACCAGGCGGTTCTGGGTGATAAGATTACGGTTCCCACCCTGGATCGTTCCCTGAGGGTTACGATTCCACCGGGAACCCCCAACGGCAGAAGGCTGAGGCTCAAAGGCCAAGGTTTACCAGGACGCCAGGGCAATAACGGCGATCAGTATGTCAAAATAGATATCAGCCTTCCCTCTGCCATAAGCGACGAAGAAAAAGAGCTGTATCGCAAGATAAGGGCCATCCATGAAAGGCAGGCGGACGTATGATGAAATTGGTTAAAGTCATTCATCCCGGCAACGAAAATTGGCTGCCCGTATCCCGGCTCTCTATTCACCCCGGTATCCTGGATATTCTGGAAGAACTGGGGGTAATAGAGGTGGTAAATGAACAGGTGGAACAAAGATCCCTGCAGCGCCTGAATAAGATCATACGGCTGCGGGAGACGCTGGGAATCAATCTTAACGGGGCCATTGTGATTGCCGATTTATTAGACCGGGTGGCCGAACTGGAGGATGAAGTCCGCCGGTTGCAAAGAGAGAGGTGAAAAGCATGAATATAGAAAAACTGACCCAAAAATCCCGCCAGGCTTTAGCCGATGCGCAACAGCTGGCAGCGGAAAAACATCATCAGGAAGTAGGCGGAAAGCACCTGCTGCTGGCCTTGCTTGACCAGGAAGGCGGGGTTACCGGGCACTTTTTGGAACAATCCGGGATTGACCTTCCCGCCTTACGCGACGAGTTGAATAAATTGATTGATAAAATCCCTGCCGTTTATGGTTACGAAGGTTCGGTATACATGAGCGGGACCGTTTCCCGGATTATAGCCCGGGCGGAGAGAGAAGCCCAGAACTTGAAAGACGATTTCGTAAGTGTGGAACACCTGGTCCTGGGTATAATGGCCGAAGGAGAAAATGATCTGCGCGATCTTCTGACCCGCCTGGATCTGACCCGGGAACATTTATTAAACGCCATGCGCAGCGTGCGCGGTTCCCAGCGGGTAACCAGCGATAATCCGGAAGACAGTTACGAAGCTCTGCAGAAATATGGCCGCGATTTGACCCGTATGGCGGCTGAAGGCAAGTTGGATCCGGTTATCGGACGGGATGAGGAAATCCGCCGGGTGATGGAGATATTATCCCGCCGCACCAAGAATAATCCGGTGCTGATCGGGGAACCCGGAGTAGGCAAAACCGCGATTGTCGAAGGCTTGGCCCGCCGCATTACTGCCGGTGACGTGCCGGAAGGCTTAAAGGGCAAGCAATGCATTGCCCTGGATATGGGGGCACTGGTTGCCGGCGCCAAATACCGGGGTGAATTTGAGGAACGTTTAAAAGCGGTACTGAAAGAAGTGGAAGAATCAAACGGCCGCATTATTCTTTTTATTGATGAATTGCATACGGTAGTGGGAGCAGGGGCAGCCGAAGGGGCCATGGATGCCAGCAATCTCTTGAAGCCGATGCTGGCCCGGGGAGAATTGCGGGCCATCGGCGCCACCACCCTGGATGAGTACCGTAAACACATAGAAAAAGATCCTGCCCTGGAGCGGCGTTTCCAACCGGTAATGGTTGACCAGCCCTCGGTGGAGGACACCATATCCATTCTGCGGGGGCTAAAAGAGCGCTATGAGGTCCATCACGGGGTAAGGATCCAGGATGCCGCCCTGGTAGCGGCCGCAGTGCTGTCGGATCGCTACATCTCCGACCGTTTTCTGCCGGACAAGGCGATTGACCTGGTTGATGAAGCCGGCGCCAAACTGAGAACGGAAATCGACAGCATGCCGGCCGAGCTGGATGAGATTACCCGCCGGATAATGCAGCTGGAGATAGAGGCGGCCGCCCTGGAAAAGGAGAAGGATAACGCTTCCCGGGAACGGCTTAATAACCTGCTTAAAGAGCTGCAGGATTTAAAGAGCGAATCGGGCGCCATGCAGGCCCGCTGGCAGGCAGAGAAACAGTCCATATTGAGGATACAGAATATTAAAAAAGAGATTGACGAATGCCGTACCGAGATGGAAAGGGCTGAACGGGAGTACGACCTGAATCGCATCGCCGAATTGAAATATGGGCGTTTAAATGACCTGGAGCGCAAACTGAAAGCAGAAGAGGAACACCTGGCCGACAAGCAGAAGGGTAATCTGCTTTTAAAAGAAGAAGTTGACGAAGAGGATATTGCCCGGATAGTGAGCCGCTGGACCGGGATACAGGTCAGCCGTTTGCTGGCCGGGGAACGGGAGAAACTGCTTAACTTAAGCGCAATCCTGCATCAGCGGGTAGTGGGGCAGGATGAAGCCGTAGAAGCAGTGGCGGATGCCGTGCTGAGATCGCGGTCGGGACTTAAAGACCCACAGCGGCCGGTAGGAAGTTTTATCTTCCTGGGCCCCACCGGAGTGGGCAAAACCGAACTGGGCAAAGCCCTGGCCGAAGCTCTCTTTGATGATGAACGCAGCATGATCAGAATCGACATGTCCGAGTACATGGAAAAACACAGCATTGCCCGTTTGATAGGCGCGCCTCCCGGTTATGTAGGCTATGATGAAGGCGGTCAGCTTACTGAAGCCGTGCGGCGCAAGCCTTACACCGTCATCCTGTTTGATGAAATCGAAAAGGCGCACAACGATGTGTTCAACTTATTGCTGCAGATCCTGGATGACGGCCGTTTGACTGACGGTAAAGGCCGCACCGTGGATTTCCGCAATACCATCATCATTATGACTTCCAACATCGGCAGTCAGGAGATTCTGGAATACCAGCATCAGGGCGGCGACTTCGCCCAGATGAAAGCGCAGGTAAGCGGGATGTTGAAAGGCTATTTCCGTCCCGAATTTCTCAACCGGATTGATGAAATCATCGTATTTCACGCCCTGGATAAGGAACAGATAAAAGCCATTGCCGAGATACTGCTGAAAAATCTGGCCCTGCGCTTTCGTGAAAATATCGGGGCCAATCTGCGCTGGGATGACGAAGCCCTGGAACACATGGCCCAAAAAGGCTATGACCCGTCATACGGAGCCCGTCCGCTGAAGCGGCTGGTGCAGCATGAAATCGAAACCATGCTGTCGAAGTACATCATTAAAGGGGAAATTGAGCCGGGTGCTACGGTGACCCTGAGCGCGGAAGCGGATCAGTTTATAGTTAAAATGGAGAGAAAGGCCAATGAACCTGAGTAAATAAGGCGGAGCAAAAGCTCCGCCTTATTGCTTACCATTTCCCCCAAAAGAGGACTAATCCCTAGTTACTTCTGCATCAAAGCTACCCGCCGGTTGACATCATCCCAATTGACCAGATTCCACCAGGCTTCCACCCAGGCTGCGCGTTTGTTCTTGTACTTAAGGTAATAGGCGTGTTCCCACACATCCACCACCAGTAACGGAACTGCTCCCCACTGGGTCAGATCCTGGTGTTTCTCCGCCTGCAGCACGACCAGTTTTTCGAAAGCCGGATTACAGGCCAGTATGGCCCAGCCCGAGCCTTCCACCGCAACGGCGGAAGCGGAGAACAGTTTTTTGAAGTTATCAAAGGAACCGAAATCACGTTCAATCAGTTCAGCAATCGCACCGTCAGGCGCTCCGCCGCCACCAGGTTTCATGTTTTCCCAAAAGATAGTGTGCAGGATATTGCCGGAGGCGTGGAAGGCCAATTCCCGTTCAATATGTTTAATTAAAGCGAAGTCGCCTTTTTCCAGGGCCTGGCTCAATTTGCTTTCCGCACTATTCAAACCGTCGACATAAGATTTATGATGCATGTCATGGTGCAATCTTACGGTCTCTGCATCATAAAAAGGTTCCAGCGCATCGTAGGCATACGGTAAATCCGGTAAACTATGACCCATTCTAAACACCCTCCTCGTTTTTCTTATTGGGCTGTATCCCCAATTAATTATACCTGCTCTTTATCGGGTTTAGCAAAATTGTTGAAAATACTTTT
>DHCD01000049.1:1247-4645 GCA_002398105.1 Syntrophomonas sp. UBA4911 | reverse complement strand
TGAGCGGAAACCATGTCGAGAATCCTGACTTTACCGGTCCAGCGGTCAACCTCAACTTCGGATATCTGAGTTACAAAAGGATAGGCGGCCGAAACATTGCCGAATTTGGTGTCAGGATCCACCACTCTGACATCCGGCGGGGCATAATTGCCATGGCCGGTAATCAGCCCTCCGGTCATCTTATAGTAGGCCATTTTGGCAATATCAGCCACGGGCAGTTTTATATCTGCATGGGAATTGCTGTAGCATATTCCGCCGCTTATGAACAAATCGGCAGGGTCCAGTTCCAATTTCTCCGCCGCCGTAGCAATAATCTGGTTGCGGGCGTCAATAGCAGCCATACGTACCGCATTACCACCCAGGGTTGTGGCCCGGTCTCCGAAAGTGCCTAACCCCAGCGGACTGATATCAGTATCAACCAGGTTAACACTGACATCTTCAATATTAAATCCCAGCTCATTAGCCGCAATCTGAGCAAAAGTCGTCCGGGAACCCTGACCCAGATCAGTTTCACCTGGTGAAACGACGGCTTTACCGGTGATGTCTATCCTTATAACACAATGGGCCCCGTCCCAGTCCGGTAAAAAGGTCCGGTTGCCTGATACATGCAGACAGCATCCGATTCCGATTCCCCGGGCGAAACGCTCGTTTTCATCCGTATGCTGGGCGCGTTTTTCTTTCCAATGAGAGGCGGCAACGCTCTGCTTAATACAGTCACTGAGGCCGCAGCTTAACAGTTTCCAGCCATGGGGGGTGACATCACCAGGCTGGGACGAATTGATCAGGCGCAGTTCAGCCGGATCCATTCCCAACTGTTCCGCCGCCATGTCCAGAATGCTCTCATAGGCAAAATGAATCTGGGGATTACCAAAGCCGCGGAAACATCCGGTGGCAACTTTATTGGTATAGACCAGCCAGGCTTTGGTAGCTATATTTTGAATGCGATATAAATTATCATGGCGATGGGCGGCACTGAGCATGATGGCATGGCCATAATTGATATAGGCCCCGCTGTCCGCTACTATCTCAGTCTGCTTGGCCGCCAGGGTTCCATCCTTGCGCACACCCAGTTTCATCTTAATGTACATCGGTACCCGCGGTAAGCCGACTTGGAAGTCTTCCTCCCTGGTATTGACCATTTTCACCGGACATCTGGTTGCCCGGGACAATAAAGCGCACAGGGCATGCAGTTTGTATTCCAATTTGCCGCCGAAAGACCCGCCAATAGGCATCTGAATAACCCGCAGGTCCTCTTCCCCTATACCCAGGGCATTGGCATAAGTACCCCGCCCCAATGTCGGCGCCTGCATCGGTATCCAGAGGGATACCCGGCCTCTGGCGTCACAATCGGCCACGGCTGCCTGGGGTTCCAGATAACCCTGGTAATGCAGGGGACTATAAAATTTATCTTCCACGATAACCGCCGCTTCATTAAAGCCCTGCTCTATGTCGCCGCGGGTAAAATTGATTTTATAAGGGATATTGGAATCCTGATCTTCATGAATAAGCGCCGCCGACTCCTGCATCGCTTCCCGGGGGTCGAAGAGGGCCGGTAAAGGTTGGTATTCAACCTCTATCAGATCCAAAGCCTGCAGGGCGATATCCGGGTCAATAGCCGCCACCACTGCGACTTCATCCCCCACATAACGCACCTTGTCTCCGGCCAGAAGCTGCTCATCCAATATTCTCTGGCCTGCTACCCCGTATCGGGGAAAATCCATATCCCGTCCGGTAATTACGGCTCTTACTCCTATCAGGGCTTTAGCCTTGCTGGTGTCTATCTTTACAATCCGGGCATGGGGATAAGGACTGCGCAGCACTTTACCATAAAGCATTCCCGGCAGCTGCATATCAGCCGTAAACAAATGCCGGCCCATTACTTTATCTAATCCATCTACCATAGGAACACCTTTGCCAATCAAATCATCGTACATTGGTTCTCACCTCCTTGGCCTCACTTGCCTTAAGGCGCTTGACCGCGTACTGCACCGCTTCAACGGTTCTCACATAGCCGGTACAGCGGCACAGATGTCCCACCATAGCATTATTTATATCTTCCGGGGTGGGATCGGGGTTCTCCTCCAGCAACGCCCTGGTTGCCACCACCATGCCGGGCGCGCAGAAACCGCATTGGACCGCGCCCACGGCAACGTAAGCTTCCTCAATTATACGGGATATATCGTCATTTAAACCTTCTATAGTGGTAATACTGCTTCCGTCCAGCTCGGCCGCCAGGATAAGACACGACTGCACCGGCTTGCCGTTAAGCATCACCACACAGGCTCCGCACTCCCCGCCGTCGCACCCTTGCTTAGCGCCATTAAGTCCCAGATCGTCGCGTAAAAATTCAAGCAGGGTGCGATTAACCTGAACATCGCCTTCCCAGGGAAGCCCATTGATCACGAGATGGATAAATTGCTTCATTTTATTTTACCCCCTTTAAGGCGATTTCCAGGGCTTCATAAATAAGTACCCAGGCCAGTTGCTTTCTGTAAGCCGTGTCATCGTTAGCAGCCGCTCCCAGTTTATCCTGGACCAGCGTTTGGCAAAACGTCTTGCGCTTTTCTATATTTTTCACCGTATCCGGGGATACTATCTCGGTAAAACTTCCCGGCCATAAACCGGCGCCGCCCATAACTATTTTTACCGCTAATTTACCGGTTTCTGCCGGCTGTATGACGACCATAGCCGTTAAATAGGAACGACCCATGCTCTTCTGGGTCCAGCGGCGATAACCGGTGATCAGCGTCTCCGCTGCCGGCACTTTGATGGCGGTAATAATGGTCCTGCGCCCAAAACCCTTGAATCTGCCGTCAATAACCTCAGCCAGTTCCATTTCCCTGCGGCCGTTTAAATCAGCAACCTCAATCCTGGCATTCAGGGCCAGTAAAGGCACCAATAAATCGGCGGCGGGATTCTTGGTACAGATATTGCCGCCTACGGTAGCCCGGTTGCGCAGTTCCATGGAGCCCACATATCCTGACGCTTTGATCAGATCAGGGGCATAAGCGGCAATCATCTCATGATGCATAAGTTCATCCAGAGTAACGGCCGGGCCTATTATCAGGTCGTCGCCTTCCCGGCGTATCCCCTTCAGTTCTTCAATGGCCTTTATATCCACAAATACGATGTCATTGTTTTTCTTCTGGCGTGTGGCTCTGGTCTTCTGCATAAGATCCGTACCTCCGGCTAAAATCCGGGCCATCGGCTGGCTGCTGTCCAGAGCCTCTAATGCTTGGCTCACATTTTCGGCCTTAATATAGCCTGCAATCAAACTGTCACCCGCCTTCTCTATCTAAGCTCAGTCACAGGGCAGCATAAACTGCCCTGTGACCTCACATCTTAGCTTATTTATTCTGTTCTGCCAGAGCCGCCCGCACTTTTTCAGGAGTAATGGG
>DHCD01000049.1:0-858 GCA_002398105.1 Syntrophomonas sp. UBA4911 | reverse complement strand
CCGATGCCGCCTTCCATCTGACCTTCCATAGCCAGACGGTTGATGGCTTTACCGCACTGGAAGGCAACCGCCGCATCAAGAACCTTAACTTTTCCGGTCTCAGTATTGACTTCCACCTCGACCTGACAGGCGCCATAAGTCGATACCGCATACAATTTACCTTGTCCGGTTTCCGGATCCAGGCCTTCCATTTCAATGAAGAATTCACCAAAGCCGCCCAGTTCATGGCCTTTGCGTTTTAGGTCGGCAAAAGAAATTTTTTCTTCCGGCTGTTCCTTAAGGAAAACATAACCGTCCTTGGTATCCAGTTCATCAGCATTAGCTTCCAGCTCAACCGCGGCGGCCGCAAACAATTTTTCTTTCAGGTCATTGCAGGCCATCAGGGTGGCATTGCCGGTGTAGAAGGTATGCTTGCTGGCACAGGTGAGGTCGGAATCCGGACACTTGAGGGAATCGCCCGCCTGTACCCGAATTTTATCCAGAGTCATGTCCATGGCTTCGCCGACAATCAGCCCTACCACGGTGCTGACTCCCTGGCCGATGTCGGAGGCTCCTTCTCTTGCCAGCAGGGTGCCGTCGTCCATAACATCCACATTGCAGCGGGACAGGTTGAGCAAGCCGGTTTTGCCGATGCCGTACCAGGTGGTGGCAAAGCCTTTGCCCCGTTTGATATGGGGAGGCAGCTTGGCCAATTCTTCCGGAGCCGTCATCTTGTTAGTCTTCTTGGCCCAATGATCCTGGATCACCTCAATTACCTCTTTGAAGCCGGGCTCGTCTTCAATCAACTGGCCGGTAGCCGTGCGGACCCCCTTCAAGAATCCGTTTTTCTTGGCAAATTCAAGGATATCAAATCCCATC
>DHCD01000077.1 GCA_002398105.1 Syntrophomonas sp. UBA4911 | reverse complement strand
TGCTGACCAGCAGCCTTACAAAACCGAGGAAATCGTTGGTCTGATACCGATTGATTCCATCTTTACTCCCGTCAACCGGGTCAATTATACGGTTGACAATGCCCGGGTCGGAAAAAGGACTGACTATGACAGCCTTACCCTGGAAGTATGGACTAATGGCACTATCAGTCCGGAAGAGGGTATCAGCTTGTCCGCTCAGATATTGATCGAATATTTGAAACTTTTCACCGAGATTAATGATACTTATGCCGAAGTGGAAATACTGGTAGAAAAAGAGGAAGAAAAGAAAGACAAGGTATTGGAGATATCCATTGAAGAACTGGAGCTTTCAGTTCGTGCTTCCAACGGCTTGAAGCGGGCCAATATCAATACCGTAGGTGACTTGATCGAAAAAACCCGGGAGGAAATGAGCAAAATCAGGAATCTCGGACAGAAATCGCTGGAAGAGATAGAAAGAAAACTTAAAGAACTGAATCTGTCCTTTAAGAAACCGGAAGATTAGAAAGGAGGGCCCCAGGTGGCTTATCGCAGATTAGGCTTGAGAAGTGACCATAGAAGGTCAGTACTGAGAAATTCAGTGACTTCTCTACTGGATCAGGGCAAAATAACCACTACTGAGACCAGAGCCAAAGAAATCAAAAGGCTGACTGATAAAATGATTACCCTGGGCAAGAGAGGAGATTTGCATGCTCGTCGGCAGGCTTTCTCCTACCTGACCAGTGAAGATGTAGTATCCAAATTATTTAATGATATTGCTCCCCGCTACAGCGAGCGTCAGGGCGGTTATACCCGCATTATCAAGGTCGGCACCCGCAAAGGCGACGGCGCTCCCATGGCTATTTTGGAATTGGTGGACTAGATAGCAGATGATCCGGCTTAGTGGAGTAAGCTATACTTATCCTCACGGTGAACGACCGGCAATAAAGAACATAAGCCTGGGCATCAATGGGAACGAATTCATTGCCATAATGGGAAGGAACGGATCCGGCAAATCGACCCTGGCCCGTTTGCTGAACGGGCTTCTGCTGCCTGGGCAGGGAGATGTCAGCGTCGACGGACTGAGCAGTTCAAGGCCCGAAAACCTGTTGCCTATCAGGAAAAAGGTAGGACTGCTTTTTCCTGACCCGGATAGCCAGCTGCTGGCCAATCTGGTGGAGGAAGAAGTAGCTTTTGGACCGGAAAATCTGGGACTGGAGCCGGCAGAAATAAGAAACAGAGTGGATACCGCTCTTAAAATGGTGTCAATGGAGGATTATATAAAATATCCTCCTTATCTTTTGTCCGGTGGGCAAAAGCAGAGAATTTGCATGGCCAGCCTGCTGGCCATGCAGCCGGATTACCTGATCCTGGATGAACCGTTTTCCATGCTGGATCCCCGGGGAAGGAAAGATTTATTGACCTTGTTTAAAAAAATGCGGGAGCAACAGGGGATTGCACTGGTCTTGATTACCCACAGCCTGGAAGAAGCCATGCAGGCGGAGCGAATTATTATCGTTGATAACGGGCAAATCCATACCATAGGAACGCCTGCCGACATTATGACCATGGGGGCCCAACTTACTCAGGTGGGGATTGAGCCTTTGGAGATAAGTAACTTTATTGGTGAGCTTAATCGTAATCCGGGAGTAAAAATACCCGCTGATATTACCGACATTGAAAGCCTGGTGGATATTTTATGCCCTTCATCTTAAAGGATGTCTCTTTTACCTATCAAAAAGGTATGGCTTTTGCTCAGAAAGCCTTAAAGGGCCTGGATTTTACTGTAGAAGACGGAGAAATGCTGGGGGTAATGGGAGCTGCCGGTTCCGGTAAATCCACCTTCCTGCAGCTCCTCAATGCGCTTTTAAAAGCCGAGCAGGGATATGTTTTTTATGAGGGGCAGGATCTGGCCCAATTCAGCAAAAAGCAGCTTATAGGGCTGAGGCAGGAAGTGGGGATGGTTTTTCAGTATCCGGAGCAGCAGATATTTGCGGATCTGGTTTATGACGAAATCGCCTTTGGTCCTAGAAATATAGGCCTGGATAGCGAGGATGCGGATAGGCGGGTCAGAGAATCAATGCAGCAGGTAGGCCTGGACTTTGCCGAGTACAGCAGCCGTCGGACCATCGCTCTCAGCAGTGGTGAAAAGCGGAGAGTGGCCCTGGCCGGCATTCTGGCCTTAAAACCCCGCCATCTGCTGCTGGACGAGCCTACGGCCGGTCTGGATGGGGAAGGCCGCCGGGTCATTCTGGATTATCTGCAGCACATTAACCGGCAGGAGCATATAACGGTCATTATGGTGGCTCACCATCTGGGTCAGCTGCTGAGCGTATGCCGACGTCTCATGATAATTGAAAAAGGCCGCATAGTTCTGGATACTTCCGTCAGCCGGATTCTGGATCATTACGACCGGCTGCAGGAATTGGGCATTGAACTGCCGCCGCATCTGGAGGCGGCCTATCGTCTGCAGCGGCGGGGCTGGAAGATTGATACCGCCGATGTCGGCGTTGCCGCCATCGCCCGGCAGATTGCAGATAAGATCAGGAGCGGAAGTTAATGGCGGGAGCGGAAGGTGTAGCCGCAATATTCCATAAAAGCCCGTCTCCAGTTGGGGTAAGGCTTAGGGCAGGGATTAGCGCCGGTTGGGGGGAAGGAACAGGGGCGTAGAGCTTTCCCCCGCCTTTACCTCTTTTATTCCATATAGCGGCAACCCCTTCCCGGTGTATCGGATTGTGCGGGCGGAAGTAAGTTGTAAACAGGAGTATGAGCATGTTCAGGAACATAAGTCTGGGGCAATACTTGCCGGCCGATTCAATATTACATCATCTGGATCCGCGTACTAAAACCGTAGCCGGTTTGTTTTTTATCCTGGCTGTTTTTGCCGCTGCCTTTCCGCTGGAGCTGTTTTTTATCTATTTGGCCGGCGGGCTGCTGCTTTATTTAAGCCGCCTCCGGATGATTGATTTTTGGCCGGTATTTAAGCCTTTTTTGATTATCATTCTGATTACGGTTATCTTCCAATTGCTCTTTATACCGGGGACGCCTTTATTTTCATTTTCCATCCTAAGTATAAGCTATGAGGCGGTAGAGACAGCAGTCACGTTTACTTTGAGATTTGTGCTGTTACTCTTTGTTGTACGTCTGCTGACGGCTACCACCACTCCGGTAGCCTTAATGGATGGTCTGGAACAGATGCTGAATCCGCTGCGCAAGCTGGGGCTGGCGGTGCACGAGTTAATTATGATAATGACCATCAGTTTACGCTTTATACCTATGTTTATTGAAGAAGCAGAGAGGATCAGGAAGGCCCAGCTCTGCCGGGGAGCAGATTTTCGGATAGGCAGCCTTTCCAGCCGACTGAAAAATCTCTTTGCCTGGCTGTTGCCGCTTTTAAGAAGTTCCCTGCAAAGAGCCGAAGATTTAAGCCAGGCGATGGAAGCCCGGGCCTACCAGGGAGGAGAAGGCCGCACCCGGCTTAATATCTTACGTTTAAGAGGCGGGGATTATGCCTATCTTTTGTCCATGGCGGCTTTACTGGCGGCAGTATTGCTGGTCTAGAGCAGGAGCAGATTACAAACTGATGCTCATATAGTTCGCAATTAAGGGCGCAGATTTGAAGTATAACAGTTCTGTTGGGATGCATAAAAATGCAGGAGTCTTGGCGAGGGAATATTTATGCATCCCAACTCCAAGCTATAACTAATTCAAGATTTCTACCTACTATTTTCATGTTTGGCTGCGGTGCAGGTCATTGAGGGTTTTACAGCAGAGCCATTAGCGCCAAAGGAGGGATTGGCTTGACCAGAATCAGAATGACAGTGGAATATGACGGCAGCCGCTATCATGGGTTCCAGATCCAGGAGAACGCCAATACGGTGCAGGCCGAACTGGAACTGGCCATTAAGCGGGTCAGCGGGGAAACCCTATCAATTCTCGGTACGGGACGTACTGACGCCGGAGTCCATGCCCTGGGTCAGGTTGTCGCTTTTGATAGTAATTCCAGTGTACCGGCTGAAAAGTGGCAGTTTGCCCTTAATAGTTTTCTCCCCCCTGATATCCGGGTGGCTGCCAGTGCCGCATGCGCTCCTGATTTTCATCCCCGTTTTCAGGCGCTGAGTAAAGTCTATCATTACCTTATTTATCGCCGGCAGCGGGGGCGGATTTTTAACCGCAATTATGCCCTTCATTGTACCGAGTCCCTCAATTTGGCAGCCATGGAGGAAGCCTGCCGGCCTTTGCTGGGCAAGCATAACTTTAAATCCTTTTGTGCCAGCGGCTCCGGTGTCAAGACTTTTGAGCGTACGGTAAAGGTTTGCCGTCTGGTGGAAAAAGGAGCTTATCTTAGGCTGGAGATTGAGGCTGATGGTTTCCTGTATAATATGGTAAGGATTATAATGGGTACCCTGCTGGAAGTCGGACGCGGGACCTATCCGCCGACAGCCATGCAGGAAATCATGAACGCCCGGGATCGCAGCCAGGCGGGGCCTACCGTGCCTCCGCAGGGACTTTATCTGGTCGAGGTAAGATACCCGGCCGCCGTGATTACTATATGAGTGAAAAATTATTAAAAACCTGCAGACCTTGGTTGACAAGAGCAGGTTAATTTCGCTATTATTAAAAGGCAGTCCTTGTGTCTGTGCCTGTTTCCTGCCCCGTTAACAGGCTAGGATAGAGGACAAGAAGCGGATTTGTTAAGAATACAGGAGGGAAAGACGTGAAAACCTATATGGCCAAGCCCGCGGAAACAGTCCGTAGTTGGTATATTGTCGATGCTGCGGATCAGACCCTGGGCAGATTGTCTTCTGAAGTTGCCTCCATACTGAGGGGAAAACATAAACCTACCTACACGCCACATGTTGACACTGGTGATTTCGTTATTGTTATCAATGCAGATAAAATCAAGCTCACCGGCAACAAGCTGGATCAGAAAAAATATCAACATCACTCTGGTTATCCTGGCGGTTTAAAGGAAATGACTTACCGGGTGCTGTTGCAGAAGAAGCCGGAAAAAGCAATCGAACTGGCGGTGAAAGGCATGCTGCCTCATAATCGCTTAGGCGCCAAAATGCTGAAAAAGCTTAAGGTCTACCGGGGAAGCACTCATCCCCACCAGGCGCAGCAGCCGGTAGTTCGTGAGTTAAGAGGTTAAGGAGGATCGTTATGGCAAAGGTACAGTACTGGGGAACCGGAAGAAGAAAAGAAGCCGTCGCCAGGGTTAGATTGGTACCGGGAGATGGCAAAATAACTATAAATAATAGAAATTTTGAGGATTTCTTTCCCAATCAGACCAGCCGCCTGATCGTTCAGCAGCCTCTGGTTCTTAGTGATACCCTGGGTCGTTTCGATATAATCTGCCGCGTACATGGCGGCGGAGTTACCGGCCAGGCAGGCGCTATCCAGCTGGGAATCGCCCGGGCGCTGGTAGTAGCTAACCCGGATGCAAGACCACTGTTGAGAAGAAGCGGTTTCCTCACCCGCGATCCGCGGATGAAGGAGAGAAAGAAATACGGCCTGCATAAAGCCAGAAAGGCCCCGCAATACTCCAAACGTTAAGAAAATGAGCATAAAAAGCCTCTCCCAGTTCTCCACGGTGACCATAGGGACATTTTCTAAACCGTGGTGAAGTGGTCGGTATATATCGGCAGACAGTGAGTGATCGCTGGGGGTCTGCCGATATTTTTTTGCGACTTTTATTGATGCTTGCTGTGCCCCTTGCTCTACTGGTTTCTCAATAACATCATCTAAGAGTCCAATATTCCAGTAGTAGACCTTGATTTCCTGCATGGTAGTGCGCGGTCATTTTTCTTCACGTTCACCAACTCCCACTCGCTCAATAAACAGATGCAGGATTTCAGCGCCGATAGCCAATTACCGGAGAAACTTAGCGGCAAGGAGATGTATCTTCGGAGGAATATTCACAGTGGGCTAAGAAGGTAAGACAGGTTTGCAACGATTATCTCGAAGGAAAAATAACAGGCGATGAAATACGACGAAGATAAAGGTTGATAGGCGCCTTAGATGATTACTTCAGAAAAATAACTAAAGCTGTAAACACTTAATACCACATAAAACAACAAAAACACACATTTTTTACTCTCCGCTATGCAGTATAATAATAGATAATTGTAAAATTTTAATGAGGTATTATCATGTCAGAGATGGCAGGCAATAGATAGATTTCTTTACAACAGACTTGCGACTATCTTGGCGTAAAGCGACATATTATGCGTATGCGCTGGGCTGATCAGCGCAGTATACCCGCCTTCAAGGCGGGAAAGTTTTGGCGTTTCAAAACTGCCGATATCGGCGAATGAGTTAAAAAAGGCGGAGCCTCCGCTGAGCGGTAGGGTATAAAATGAACGGACTTAAATCTTTAAATTCCCGCAGTATTTCTGTTGCGGCATTTTCCTTTACCTTTGCGTATCTGCTCTCCTTCCTGTTTGAAGGTCAGGTGCTGTACAGCCTGCTGGATCTGCGCGGAACAGATGCCGACCGTTATATACTGGCTGCGATTATCGCACACTTTACCGGGCTTTCCACCTGCGGCCTGTTTGTCAGGTCGCAGGCGGCTGCCAAAAGCATGGTGCTTGGCGGCATGGGCTTATGTCTGGCTGCTACTATTCCTTTCTTTTTTGCACCTTCCGCTTTATGGATGTGCGGACTGGTTGTCAGCGGGTATTTTAGCGGCTGCGCGGTGGCGGCATGGGGATATTTTCTCAGGGCCTTTACGCCCAAGAACGAACGCATTAAGTCCTGCGCCGATGTGCTGATTTATTCCAATCTCTTGATGGTTGGGGTCAACGTGGTGGCCATGAACCGGTCGTCATTGGCCGGGCTGGCTCTCTCCATGCTTTGCCTTGTAATCGGCGTGGCTTTTATTTGGCTGCTGCCGATAGAGCCGGAGAATGAGCAGAACCAGATACTGAAAAAAAATACGTCCGGCGGCATTAGAAATCCGCTCATGCTGCTATGCCTTTTTGTCTTTATCATCACCATTAATTCCGGCTTGATGTATCAGGTGATAAACCCAGCCTTCGCTCACCTCACCGGGTTGGTGAGTTGGTACTGGGCCGTCCCTTACATCGCGGCCTTGGCCATCATGCGCAACCTGCCGGGAGAGACCAATCGCGCAAGATTTCTGTATGCCGGTATGGCTATGATTATGGGGGCTTTCATCAGCTTCATGCTCTTGGGACGGAATGCCGCCGATTATTTAGCGGTAGATACCCTGATGCTGGGGGCCTGTGGCATTTTTGATTTGTTCTGGTGGAGCATACTGGGCGAAATGCTGGATTACACCGAAAAACCTGCGCTGGTGTTCGGCAGCGGTCTGGCCGCTAATGTAGCGGGCGTGCTTTGCGGAGGGGTGTTAGGCATGAGCATAACCTCCCGACAACTACCCGAAGCGGAAATAGCGGTTATCGCCCTTAGTGTTGTCTGTGTTACCTTAGTCATACTGCCGCCCCTTAACCGGCAGCTCATTTTACTGCTGAAAAACCATGTGTATCTGGCTATTTATGACAGCATGAACGAAAATCAACAAAACGCCATCCTTAATCAGGTAACCGTTCTGACTCCCCTGACGGTACGGGAACAGGAGGTTTTGCAGCAGATTTTATCCGGTCAATCTAACCGGGAGATTGCCGCAGCCTTATTTATCAGTGAAAGCACCGTAAAAACACATGTCCGCAATATTTTTTCCAAATATGATGTAGGCAGCCGGGCGGAATTAATCAGTACCCTGCTCAAGAACCAAACCGGCACATAATAAATAAAACCCCATGAATACTGGCTTTAACCGCCTCTCATACTTAAGTATGAGAGGCTTTTTTATGAAAAATCCTCCTTTGGGGGGATGCTGACTATGTAAGCATTAACTATATTTATAAAATGAAAAGGTGCGAGGCAAGCGGCTGACCGGCAGCATCTTGTCAATAGTATGGAACAGTCAATAGATAAGCTCGGGAAATTATTAAAGAAAGAGGAGAGGAATGCCAATGAGATTATTGTTAAAAGGCCTTTTGTTAATGATGCTGTGTCTGTTATTATTCCCTTTAGATGCTGTTGCCGACAACATTACCGTTTACACCAGCAGTATATCGGAAGGAACCGTGCAGCTTGATTCACAGGGGATTGAAAAAGATGTTAAGCTGCGCCTGGAAACAACCCGTTTGCTGAAAGAATATCTGCATAAATTCGATAATTCTGCTTTCAGCGGTTCCCCCGGCATATCCCTGGGAGATGAAGAAACCTATTTAAAAGCTTTAGAGAGTGTTGACCTGGTTTATGACTCTAGTATAGACAGCCAAGCGGAATATCAGCCTCCGGTTACCAATGACATGGGTCAGGTGTTTCGCCGAGGCAGAATCGTATTTAACAGTGACATCGGAGGCGGTGCAATAAACGCGGCTCTCCCCGGTACTATCTGGCATGAGGTAACCCATGTTATAGAAGGGATTAACGGGGATGACGAAAACGAAAAAAATGATGATGACAACTATCGGGAACGTCATATTGAATACATGGAGCAGGCCTCCCGGGCCATGGATAAGCTGATGCAACTGGAAAAATCCGCTCAAAGAGGCGATGAGGTCAAGGAAATGAAAAAGTACTGGGAAGAGTTTCTGTCCGAACTGAAAAAGGCGCCCCAGCAGCCGGGACCAGCCGCCTATCCGGTTGAAGAAGCAAGAATGCTGGGCTGGTTCGGATTTAAGGCTTTTCCTGATGAAGTATTGAAGCATTACGCCAGCGGCGCCGGCGGAGATAAGTTAAAGGAGCTGGCTCATGAGTACGGTGTAGGAAAAGCTGCGGCAAATACTGGGTCTGATGATTTAGGCAAGTATACATGGGAAGGACAATGGGACAGCAACTGGGGCAAAATGGTATTGACCCAAAAAGGCAGTACAGTAACCGGCAATTACACCCATGACAGCGGACGCATTGAAGGAGTTGCCTCCGGGAACAAGATGACCGGAACCTGGTCGGAAGCCCCCAGTTATGTGCCGGATAAAGATGCGGGAGATATTGAATTTATCATGTCGGCTGATGGCAGTACCTTCAGCGGTTCCTGGGGATACGGCTCCAATCTGTCAGGAGGAGACTGGACGGGGAGCAAACGCTTAACCCCTGTAGCACCTGCTCCGAGTTCTGATAAGGATGATCAGAAAAAAATTATCCTGCAAATCAATCATCCCAATATCAGTGCGGAAGGCCAACTGATAACCCTGGACTCGCCTCCCGTACTGCAAAACGGCCGCACTCTGCTGCCTATCCGGGCTATTGCCGAAGCTATGGGCGGAGATGTTAAATGGGACAATAAGGAGAAAAAAGTGACTATAAACGCCAAAGGCTCGACTGTGGAAATGTGGATGAATAAAGATACTATTCGTGTCAACGGACAAAGTAAGAGCGTTGACGCCGCCCCCACCGCCATTAACGGACGCACCATGGTGCCGGTCCGCTTTGTGGCCGATAACCTTCCGGGCTGCGACATTATCTGGGATAATGCTACCAAAAGCGCGGTTATCACTTATTAATCCGGTCCGGTTAGGATAAAAGGGTAAACTCCGTCAATACTTAGTTTAACCGTCTCTCATACTTAAGTATGAGAGACTTTTTTATGCAAAATCCTCCTTTGGAGGGATGTTTACAGACTTATCTTTTCCTAATATATAGTGGAGAAATTATAAAGGATTCATGAAACGACAACTATTAATCTGCCTGCTGGCTCTGGGCATGATACCGGCCCTGCTGCTTATTCCAAGACCCTTCCTCCGGCTGGGCTTTAAAGGATGTGCAGTGGGCAGTGGCAGAGGGCTCCTTGTAGGGCAAAGACAGCGGCTTCCTGGAGGCGTCAGCTTCTGCTAGTCGTTCCGAATGTGCGGCAATTTTAAAAAGATTTATTGAAAGGCGTTAGCTTTCCTGTATGAAAAATTTTCAGGGGGTGAGGCGGCGGTGAAGGGGATTATACAGGGACGAGATAGAGCGGCCGTATTTTTGACATTAAGTATTCTTTTAACCGCCGCTCTCCTGGGAAAGGGGCTGATGGACGAGGCGGCCCTATCCGGCTTGATCAGCGCCGCGGCTTGCCTATGGCTGTACCGGCAAAATAAACGCCTTAATGATGCCCGGCTTATCTGCGATAATATTATTCTTTTGGCGCCGTCTATTGTTATGACTGAAGATGATTCGTCTCCGGTCCAGGTAACGGAAGAAATTGTGCTGTCTACCTTCGGCTTATTGCTGGGCAGTCGCATATATAAATGGGGCTGTGACGGCTTGCAGGGCATACGGCTGACGGCGGTTAAAATTGACCGGAGCAGATTTTATGTGACCTTTGGCGATAAGGGAAAAACCAGGCAAATAGAGTTTTTACACGGTATGACCAAGCGGCAGGACGTGTTGGGGGTACAAGAAAAGCTGTGGCAAGAAACCGGCATAAGGGCTAATCTTAGCGGCTGGTAACAAAAAAGGGAGTGATAGTATTATGGGTAAATTCTGCACAAGCTGCGGCGCAGCCCTGAATGAGGGCGCGAAATTCTGTGCAAAGTGCGGAGCCAATGTTTTTCCAAGCAATGAATCTGCACAAATAAGTACGGAGACACCACCGGAGGCCGCAAAATCCGGGCAAGAAATTCCGAAAACAATGAACAGTACAAAGAAGCAGCAGCCGATAGACCGGGCTTCGGATAATGCTCCACAGCACAGTCCGATGGGTGCGGGAAAATTCATCATCGCATATATGCGCCAGTCGTTGACGGTGCTGAAAAATCCCCAACAGATGCTCCCCACCGCCCTGTTGGGGCTTGTCTGGCTGGTGCTTGCGCTGCTGGGTTCTTTCGGAATCAATCCGCTTCCGGTACGCATTTTAAGCTTCCTTACCTTTGCCCAGGGCGGGATGTTCGGCGGCGTTCTCGGCGCAGCGGGTGGGATTCTCGGCAAGGTGGTGGTAGCTGCCTTTCTGAACGCCGCTATTGTGCCGCTGTTGCAGAAAAAAGCGCCGTTTTCGGGGATAGGCGGCGGTATCAAGGACTTTTTCGGTGGGCTTGCCGTTAAGAGCATAACCGCCGTTGCCCCGTTGCTGGGCGGAGTAGGCGTTTCTTTGCTGCTTTACGCTTTTATGAACAGCACTCAGTCCCTGCAAAATAGTATGGTAGGCATTATCGCCGTGGTCATGCTGGTGCAAAGCATGGGCAGACAGGGCGGGTTTTTATGGGGGCTTGCCTTTTCGGCGGCAAACAGTCTTTCCAGGGGCAGAACGCCGTCCTACATAGGGGTCACGCGCTGCGTCAGCGGCATGACGCTGGGGTTTGCGCTTGGCGTGGCGCTGTCGGCTATGGGGCTGCGCTGGTGTGCGTGGCTGGGATTTCTGCTGCTGATTGTTGCTTTGATATTCTTCATTGTTTCAAAAGGCAAAAAGGAGGTGGCTACGGCATGAAAAGGATGAGCAAGAAGAAACTATTTGCAATTCTAATGATGATTTTATGTTATGCGTTGCTTTTGCCCATAACAGCCATGGCAGAAGAAATAATCGAAGAACCTATTGCATTGCCGGAAACTATGACAATTACAAAGCACATCTTCACTGAATCAAATGAGTTGAATCCGGAAACAATCGCTGTTCATTCACAGGAAGATGGAAGCTTCTCTTTTGAGATTCCTGCAAAAACTGTATCTAATATGCGTGGTTCGGGTGATGATCATTACATAACATCATTCCGTGTTGAGGGAAACGCTATGTATATGATGGATAAAGAAAGAGAGAAAAAATTTGGTGCTCTGAACAGCAGATGGATTAAGGGCGAATTTACGGTGCCGGATGAGATTGTCTATACCGTGCTGACACCTTCGGTCTCGGAAAACTATTCCAACATCAGTAAATTTAGAATGGTTCCTTATGAAGGCTCTCTTGAGACAACAAGCTATGACGGTAAGGGATCAGAGCATCATATTCTATTCAAACTGCAATTTCATTGTACCAGAACCGATACAGTTTACGATGTGGAAGGGGGGAGCACAACAACTGAAAATTCATACGATGACGAATGGACTTTTAATATGGAGACAGTTGGGTTTTCCGACCCATATCCAATAGAAGATACCGACTCTACACAAAACGCAGTAGCCAAGGGAAAGTGGGAATATTACAAACCGGAGGATAGAGACTGGGGCTTTCGATATAAATTTGGCGGCAATCGCGCAAAAGACGCCGACCATGCCGGCCCTCTATCCACCATATCCATCAGCATCCTGGCGATTCTGCTGTCCATCCTGTTTGGGAATACGGGCGGCTTCATCCCGACTGTGCCTGTGGGGACAGGCGGCGCACCCGCTCCCGCGCCTGCGGACAGCGGTCTGAGCCGATGGCTGCGCTTTGACGGCGACGGAGATATTGAGGCGACCGACCCTGTAAACGGGCAAAGGCGCACCTTTGTAAAAAACGGCGACGGCACCTATACCGACCCTGTCAGCGGCGCGACCTATACCCCCGAGGAGCTTTCCGAACAGATGGAGCACCGTGCGGATAATGCCGGCGCCATCCGTCAGGACGAAGCGCAGTTTGAGCGAAATGTCAGCGAGGATCGCCGGCGCAATCAGGAGCGCAGCGACGAGAGCCGTCAGCTTGAGAAGGACTTGCAGCGCGAGCGGCAGGAGCGGACCCGTAAGGAGAAGATAGAGCGCATCGCCACCGATCTCGGCATGAGCGGCGCCAGCGAAAAGCAGGTCAGGGATGAGCTTGAGCGCCGCATGGAAAGAGATGAGGATTACCGCCAAAAGATGAACGATTACGCCCAGCGCAGAGATACGGCCGTCGATGTTTTGGAAGCGACGGTGGAGATGGCCGATTACACCATGGCTGCCGGTGAGGCGCTTGTTCCCGGCGGAAAGGAAGTGTCAGCAATCTACAAGGGAGTCAAAAACATCGGCTCCACTGTGATGGAAAAGGGTTTGAACACCGGCGCTGTCATTGAGGGCGCAATCAAGGGCGGCACGGAAGCCGCAACTACCATGATGGATGCAGGTATCGGTAAAGCAGCTACATCCTTTGGCGGTACGGTTGCGGGAGAGGTTGCAGAGGCTGTCAATGACGGCGGAGATTTGACCGACGCATTGATAGAGGGCGCAGCGAAGGGAGCCCTCAACGCAGCCGGCGGTGCTGTCGGAGACGCTTACGGTGATATGGTAGGCGGCGACGGTACGATAAATAAGATGGCAGAAACCGCCGGAAAGCTTGGCGAAGTCGGCTTTGAAAAAAATATCACAGGGAAAGTTGACGATATTGTTCACGGAAAAGACGAATGAAGGAGGTCATGTGATGAAACGGTTTATTGTTTTATTGTTGTCGTTGGCGTTAGTCTTTACCCTCGCCGCCTGCGGCGGGGACGGCGGCGGTAAATCACCGTCCGAAAGCCCCGCCCCCGCCGAATCGGGCGAAAAGCAGTCCGTTGATGCGGAATTGGAGCGCCTGAAGGAATTGTATGACGGCAAATGGATCAACGAAGATCCCTATGACGGCCCGTTTACCATGGAGGTACTCAGCACAACCAGTGTTATCATAACCTATGAAGCCACCGGCTCCAATGTTTGCGACCTGTTTTATTCAGCCGACGATCTGACCAGTATCAGCGTCAGCCTGAGCGGCATGAGCCTTGGCAAATACAGCATTGATACGCAGACCGGAATACTGAGCTTTAGGCCTAATGACACTGATGTTTTTACCTACACAAAAGAATAACAGATAGTCGAAATTAAAAAACAATAAATAAGGAGGCTTCTTTCATGAAAAAGACATTAATCATATTCTTATCATTGGCACTTATGCTTACCCTCGCCGCTTGCGGTGAAAAGAACGGCGGTAAATCACCGTCAGAAAGCTCCGCGCCCGCCGAATCGGGAAATACTCCCTCCAGTAAAGCGGGAGCGGATGAAAACAAGTATTACGGCATCGGCGAGGCGGCCGAGGTAAACGGGCTTTCCATCACTATTGACGGGGCGGAGCCTTTCGATTATACAGGTATGCTTTCAAGGCCGAAGGACGGATTTGAATATGTGAAGGTCTGGTTTACCTTCACAAATGTCTCCGGCGGACCGATAGATTCCCCGGACAAGAAGGATATCTACATCATCTACGAGGAAGGACCCACCGGGGACGACAGCGATATGACCTCGGAGGAAAATTCACAGGTGATGTCGGATGTGGC
>DHCD01000036.1:12367-18680 GCA_002398105.1 Syntrophomonas sp. UBA4911 | reverse complement strand
TTTTATCCATCTGCTACCTCGCCTTTGTCCCTTTACATTCTAATTACCAGATTCCGGTCTCAGCCCATACACTCTGCTAAACCTGGAACCTTTCCCATTTTGCCGGGTTGAACCCGCTTCTCTAGAACATCAATAATAACTGTATTATTAGATGGCGAACTATTTCCACCGCCAGCACCGCAATAAAAGGTGAAAAGTCAATTCCCCCGGCGGCAGGGATAATCCTGCGAAAAGGAGCCATGACCGGTTCGGTAACGTCATAAATAAACCGTATTATCGGTTGATAGGGATTATGACGAACAAATGAAAGCAGGCACCGGGCAATTATTAAATACACCAGTACCTGGAAAGCGATGTTCACTAAATAAATTATCTGTGCCAATGGAGTGTATCCTCCCCTTTAATTATCGTTAGACAGTTCGATAGACCTATTATAAGCCATTTCCACCGCATCAAAAAAGGCTTTGCGCAGACCATTAGCTTCCAATTGTCTGATACCGGCAATAGTCGTGCCCCCCGGGGAAGAAACATCCTTACGTAAAATGGCCGGATGTTCGCCGCTCTGCGCCATCATCTGCAGACTGCCCTGCATGGTTTGTAAAACCAGTTCCCGGGCCAAACTGCTATCAAGCCCTATTTGCAGGGCGGCATCCATGAAAGCTTCCACCACCAGAAATACATAGGCCGGCCCGCTTCCGGAAACAGCGGTGACGGCATCCATGTATTTTTCATCTATCCTGACCGCGGTTCCCAGACAGTTAAAGATGCTCATGACCAGAGCAACATCCTGATCGGCAGCCCGGCTGCCGGCAGCTACTGCTGCTATTCCCTGCCCTACCAGACAGGGGGTATTGGGCATAACCCTTACTACCGCCAGCTGGTTCCCGGTAGCTTTCTCAATACTGGCCAACTTGATCCCGGCAGCAATAGATATTAATAATTGGCCGGCATGCCACAGCCCCCGGCCAGCCTGCAGGACTTCTCTTACCTGATAAGGCTTAACCGCCAGAATAATGGTACTGCAATTGAGCAGCAGTTCTTCATAAGAGGCGGTTTTAATTCCATACTCACGGCTAAAAGCTAAAGCCTTGTTCTGGTCTACATCGTTGACCAATATAGCCGTAAACCCGGCCTTCTCTCCACCTAATCCTTTGACGATCGCATTTGCCATCCTGCCGCAGCCGATAATCCCAAGGCATTCCGGCACTAGCGCTCACCTCCGAAAGGATTAAGCACTCCCGGTTTGCGGATCAAGGCGCGATGATCCTTGGCTATTTCCACGTTATTGGGAGCAAAGACAAAGATATTTTTCCCCAGTTGCTGGCTGTTGCCTTCCAGCGCATAGGTGGTCCCGCTGATGAAGTCTATAATTCTTCGGGCCTCATCCGGAGGAGTATTTTCAAAATTCAGAATAAGCTGTTTGCGGCCCTTGAGATGATCAGCCAGAACCTGCACCTCATCAAAGCTGTCCGGTTCACAGACCACCACTTTCATCGTCTTATTGCTATGTATACTTACCACATTGGGGGCTGACTTCTGGTTGTCTTCGACATTACTGGGCAGGGAAACATACTCTTCCCGCACTACCTCTTCGCTCTCAAGACCCAGCCAGGTCCACATCCGGTTAAATACGCCCATATTATACCCTCCTCGGTTTTTCTAGTTTTTGTATCCGGTTCAGACCGCCATGTTTAATCAGGATGGAAGATTGCGCTTCCAATCCTTACTATATTGGCTCCTTCCTCAATCGCCACCTCATAATCCTGGGACATGCCCATTGACAAATAACGCAGGTCAACATTAATATATCGGGATTTAACCAGTTTTTCTTTAAGCGCCCGGAGCTCTTTAAATACCGGGCGCGCCTTTTCGCCCTGGTCCAACAGCGGCGCCATAGTCATTAAACCATATAAGCGCAGCGCTTTTAGCTGACCCATGGACTCCAGAAAACTTTGGACCTCATGTGGGTCTACGCCTGCCTTCTGTTCCTCGCCGGCAATATTGATCTGCAACAGACAAGGTACCTCAACCCCCTCCCTTTGCCCTCTTCGGTCCAGTTCTTCAGCCAGACTCCAGCGATCCAGAGAATGTATCAGAACCACCTTGCCCACCACATCTTTCACTTTATTGCTCTGTAATCTTCCAATCAGGTGCCACCTGGCCTCAGGCAGCAGGCTGGTTTTTCGGTTTAATTCCTGGACTCGGTTTTCACCAAAGTCGCTTACCCCAAGTTCAAAAGCCTGACGTACAATATCACTGGTGACGGTTTTACTTACCGCTACCAGGGTAATATCGGACCAGGAGCGTCCGCTTTTGGCCGCCGCCCTGGCTATGCGCTCTTTTACCAGATTTAGACTATCTTTTAATTCCATTGGTTTCACCTTCAACCTTAAATAAACTATGACTATGATAACCTGGCTTAAGTGGAATTGATTTTTCAGTTTGCCCTTTTATTCTTCAAAAACTTTAATTTTCCCTCTTTTTATTATTCCCCGCCGGGGGCTTAATTTAATATCTCCTATCAGCAGGCTGGTTTATACCACCAGGAAACTTACCCCGAAGGTCGCGCCCCGGCCTACCTCACTTTCCACAAATACTTCGCCGCCATGGGATTCCACAATATGTTTGACAATGGCCAAGCCCAGTCCTGTTCCTCCTTGATGCCGCGAACGCGCCTTATCCACCCGGTAAAAACGCTCAAAAACCCGGGGCAGGCTCTCGTGGGGTATGCCCATGCCGGTGTCGGTAAAAGTGGTGATGACCCGGCTATCCCGCTGGCGGGAACGAATTATGATTTTCCCCTGCCGGGGCGTGTATTTAATAGCATTATCCAGCAGGTTGATGAGAACCTGATTGAGCAAATCTTCATCCGCCAGTATCAATGATAACTGGTCGTCATAGATAAATTCAACATGCAATGATTTTTCACTGATCTGCGGGCCCAAAATATTCATTACGCTGCGGATAGAACGTATTAAACACACCGGTTCCAGATTTATGATCCGTTCCTTGGATTCTATGGAAGACAAACTCAGCAGATCTTCTATAAGCCGGCTTAACCGCTCGGTTTCCGCATCAATAATGCTCAGGAAGCGGCGGCAGATAGTACTGTTTTCCATAGCCCCGTCAAGCAGGGTCTCGACAAAGCCCTTAATTGAAGTCAGAGGGGTACGCAATTCATGGGAAACATTACCGACGAATTCGGATCTCATCTGGTCAAAGTTTCTGGCATCAGTAACATCCCGGAATACGGCTACTGCCCCTTCAATCTCCTTGTTGACATCATTCTTGATCGGCATTACATGCACCCGGTAGATCTGAGTCCGGGGTCGTATTATGGTTTCGGCAAAGACTTCATTGCCTCGCTTTAAGACTTCTTCAATCATAGCCAAGATGTCGTTATCGCCAATTTCCAGCATGGTTTTGCCCTCAAGTCCCCCCTCCCGTACCAGGAAGAGATTCTCGGCCGCCTTGTTGGCCATAATTACATGGCCGCTGCCGTCAAAGGTGATGATACCATCCATAAGGCTGGCCATAATGGCATCAATATGCTTGTCATCCAATACCGCGATCATAAACTGCACCTTCTAAGCATTTGAATTTCCTTCAATGAAACGGTAACCTACCCCCCTGACGGTCTCGATATAGACCGGGAAATTGGAGTCGTCTTTCAGCTTCTGCCGCAAGTGCCGGATATGCACGTCAACGGTACGGGTATCTCCTGAGAACTCATAACCCCAGACCTTTTCCAACAATGCTTCCCGGGTAAATACTTTACCCGGATTGGAGGTCATCAAAGTTAATAATTCGAACTCTTTCGGAGTTAATTCCAGCTTGTCTTCGCCCATAAAAGCTTCGTGCTTATCCGGTATGACTATTAAATCTTTGACTATATAGCTCTTCTTGCCAATAGCCTTTTCGGCTTCCAGTATCTTCAGCGCCCGCAGGCGGGCTTTAACTCGTGCTACCATTTCTCTGGGACTGAAGGGTTTTTTTATGTAATCATCAGCCCCCATCTCCAAACCCAGAACGGTATCAAATTCTTCCCCCTTGGCCGTGAGCATTATGATGGGAATGGTATTGTAATGGGGGTCTTGTTTCAAAACCCTGCAGACTTGCAGCCCATCAATATTGGGCAGCATAATATCCAGCAAAATAAGGTCCGGGCTTTCGGATTTTACTATTTCCAGAGCGCTTAAGCCGTCATAGGCCACTATAACCTGGAAACCGTCCTTTTCCAGGTTAAATTTAACCAGTTCCACAATATAGGTTTCATCATCAACTACCAGCACTTTAGGACTGTGCACAGGCATATCACCTCAATAATCCAAAGCAATTACTGCCGCCATCCGACCAGTTTTACCCTGATCCCGGCGGTAGGAGAAAAATCTTTCCCGGTGGCAAGCGGTACAAAGATCACAATCTATTATATTATCCGGTTTTACCCCCATTTCCTGCAGAATAAGCCGGTTGGTAAGGGGTAAATCCCAAGTATATCCCTTACAGTTGTATTTAAGTATTCCATCCAGCTCAACAAATTCCTCTTGTACCCGGTGAACCAACTCTTCCCCGATATTAAAACAGCAGCCGCCAATACCGGGGCCGATAAAAGCCTGCACCTGATGGGGAGAACTGCCAAACTGTCTGGCCATGGTCTTAAGCGTCTCACCGCCAATACGTCCCATGGTCCCCTTCCACCCGCTGTGGGCAATCGCTACCACCCGCTGCAGCGGGTCAAACAGATATACCGGGATACAATCGGCATAGAAGGCGGTAAGCATTATACCCGGAGTTGTGCAAACCATGGCATCAACCCCGGCTAATCCACCACTCTTTTCTGCAGCCCCCCGTCCCTGCTCCTCCTTGCCTACAACAGCAACGGTATTGCCGTGTACCTGCTCGCAGCATACCATATTTTCGAGTTTAAGAGCGAATAAATCAAGGTAACGGCTGCGATTTTCTATTACATTATTATAATTATCTCCTACATGCAAAGCCAGATTCAGGCTGTTATAGGGTGCCGGGCTTACTCCCCCCCAGCGGGTGGAAAATCCCATGCTTACCCCCTCTCTTCGCCACTGGGGCAAGGTAATATATTCTAGTCCGGCCTTATTTTCATAAGTGAAGCCTGTCATTTGTTCTTACTCCCTTTTTAGCTTAAAATATTACTTACAGGAGGTGTTGGATAATGGGAACAAACCCGCTGTATAAACCGGAAGACAGTCACGGGGCTGGTGAGTCTCCTGCCGTTTCCTGGATACGTATTGCCAAAATTTATCCTCCCCAGGATCTCATCGTAAGCAGCATGCTCAAGTCTTGCGGCATACCCTTCAAAACCCAACGTCGGGAAGTATCTCAATTGCCTGTCAGTATAGGGCCGCTGGCAGAAGTTGAAATCCTGGTTCCTCTTAATCGGGCTGATGAGGCCAGAGCCCTTATAGAAGAAGTCGAAGAAACAGAAAAGGAGTAGGCCTTTATGTTGACCATCAGCCAGGTTGCCTCCCGTTATCGGATAAGCAACCGCCAGGTATACGATCTTGTCAATCATGGTTATTTGAATGTAGCCTCGGTATACCGCCACGGCCAGAAGGGTATAAGTTATCTTTTTTCGGAACATGAACTGAACCAGTTGGATATTCCCTCCCTCCTGGCTGAAATAAAGGATAATCACCAGCCGGCCAGAAAGCACCGCCCGGGGAAAATATCAGAATTCCGGAAATTATCCGGGGTAGTAAATTATTACGACTCTTTTATGGCTAATGTTGACAATTATTCGGAAAGCGCGGTTTTAAAAGCCTGTTTTTACCTATTTCATGCTAATCATTATGCCAAGGCTTATCCCGAGCACAGCGAGCGCCTTTATCGCTTGAAAAATCAGGTCTTACGGAAAGCCTACCAGGAGAATCCCACTCTGGTGGATGTCCTTTACCTGTTGGGACCGGATCGTCGCAAAATATGGCTGTGCGAGGATTGCCGGGAGGCAGCCAGAACCTCAGGCATGTCCTACAACAATTATATAAGGAATGAATACTATTGCCCCAAATGCACGGTACAGGCGGTTATCAAAGAATATTATTCTCTGGTGGAATTCAGTATTCGGGTGCCTGATTATCAATTCACTTTCCATCTGCCCCGTTCTTCCGCTCAACGCTGGATGCAAAACCTGGATGATCTGCCTCAAGGTATAAGAAAAACCGGCCGCTATGACGACAAGATGTTTGTTTACGGCCGACCTATCAGCCGGGTGGAAGAAAAGGTGTTCCCTTTACCCATGGTAGAGGAACAACTGCGCCGGTATCTGGATGAATAATCA
>DHCD01000036.1:9678-12087 GCA_002398105.1 Syntrophomonas sp. UBA4911 | reverse complement strand
CCAATAATCTTACTGCTTACTTCCCGGTCAAAACTGTCTCGCAGTTCTCTTTCAATATCGGCCACCACCGTTTCAATATCTTCCAAACTTACGGGGCGTTTTTCACAAGCCTTGCTGATACCGTTCAGAAGTTTTTCCCGATTGAACTGCTCCCTGGTTCCACCTTTCTTTATAACCAGCAAAGGCCTTTCTTCCAAACGTTCATAAGTGGTAAAACGTCTTTTGCAGGCGGTACATTCACGGCGGCGACGTATGGTACCGCCATCTTCACTGGCCCGGGAATCAATCACCCGACTCTCATATTCCTGACAGTAAGGACAGCGCATTAAACCATCACCCCTGTTTTCAAAGAGTATAATACCGGCATCTTACTTTATTATGAACAAAAGCAGATATTTATTCAACACTTCCGGACGCAGCCGCTTAGTTACGCCGGTTACACCCTTTCGGGTTTAAGCGTTTTTTTTAGAAATTATCATCATCCAGCAAATACTCTTTGCGTTTGCACTCATCCATTTCCTGAAACACCGGTACCTCAACCAATATTACATCTCTCCCGATGCGGACGATTTTTTTCCAGGGTATGACGATTTCCTCCCGTTTGGCAAAGATGGAGAACCCCCGCAGGCGTCCGGGAAGAATAATCGCTACCACCTTCCCCACTTCCAAATCCAGTTCAATATCGTAAATATGACCCAGCTTTTTCCCGTCAAGAATATTTACCACATCCCGGGACCGCAAATCAGATATCCTGACCATTTTTTCCACCCCTTAATTAAATAGAATATCCGTGGTGAATATTACTAATATATGAAAGGGAGTTATAAAACGTGACTGCTATGTCCCAGCCGGATTTTATCATTTTCCTGTGAAAAAGAGAGCCTGATGGTGAAATTTTATTGTTATCGTGCCATATTGCAGGTTTAAGCCAGCTTTTTTCTAAACCTTTTCCTTTAGTAATACGATAGTTAATGATAGTATATTTACATAAAACGGGCTGGACTCAATTGGAGGAGCCCGAGCGGTATTGATTGACGGAAATACCGTAAACAATCGTTCATTTATATTAGAGGAGGAACGGCAGTATGATGAGGGCTCTCTTTACTGCAAGCACCGGTATGGGCGCGCAGCAGCTGAATATGGACACCTTGGCTCACAATATGTCCAATGTAAATACGATTGGATTTAAAAAACAACGGGTCGAGTTTCAAGACCTGCTTTATCAAACCATCAGAAGACCTGCCGCCGACGAGAACCGCAATGAACCTGTCGGCTTAGCGGTTGGTCTGGGGGTAAGGCCCGCCGCCATCAACACCCTTTTCGGTCAGGGAAATCTTCAATCCACTGAAAATCCTCTTGACGTAGCCATCAGCGGAACAGGCTTCTTTGCCGTTCAGGTCCCCGGCTATGAGGAGCCTCTTTATACCCGGGACGGAGCTATAAAAGTAGACGCCGAACGGCAGCTGGTTACTGCCGACGGTTATTTATATCTGGGGCCGGAAGCCCTGGAAGAGCATTATACCGATCCGCGGATAGCCACTGACGGCACCATCAGCTACATGCTTCCCGGTGAAACCGAACCTACCGTCGCCGGTGAGCCTTTGCAGATATTTAAATTCAGTAATCCCGCCGGTTTGCAGAAAGTAGGCAAAAACCTCTACCAGGCTACCGTCAATTCCGGAGAAGCTGTCCAATGGGAGCCGGATTCGGACAACAGCATAGCCTTGCACTCGGAATACCTGGAGATGTCCAATGTCCAGGTAGTTGAGGAAATGGTAAACCTGATCACCGCTCAGAGGGCCTACGAATTTAACTCTAAAGTAATTCAGTCATCTGATGAGATGCTGCAGACTGCTGCTAACCTGCGGAGGTAATAAGTAATGGTAATCAACAATACCGGTTTTATACCGGCTCAACCGATGACCGTTATCCCCTCTTATGGGGAAAACGTGACCAAAAAAGATTTTTCTCATAGTCTGGAATCTGCAATTAATGAGAAGAATAATAAAAAGCTTTATTCCGCCTGCCAGGAATTGGAGAGTGTTTTTTTAAATAAAGTGCTGGAGTGTATGCGTCAAAGCGTTCCTAAGAGTGAACTTACGGGGCATAGCTTTGCTACCGATACTTTTGAATCAATGCTTTATACCGAGTATGCCCGCTCTATGAGTAAAACCGGGTCGTTGGGCATCGCCGATATGCTTTATCGGCAATTAAGTGCTGATATCACCGCTCAAGCTCCGGCTCGGCCGGATGCCGACGAATAATTTTTACTGGGAACAGGATTTATATTCGCTATATTTGGCGGTTTCCCGCGCAGGTATAGCGATTTTGTTTATCAGACCCCAAAAGAACATCGTTCGGGAGGAAATCTATGCGACTGACTTCAGATTTGGAGTCCCTGTTTGACAA
>DHCD01000036.1:3482-9430 GCA_002398105.1 Syntrophomonas sp. UBA4911 | reverse complement strand
TGATTCCTATCCTCAGTCTGTCATTTGGGGCAGGCGGCAGTACAGCCGCTAAAGGTTCCGGCGCCGGCGCCGGAGGCAAAATTTCACCGTTGGCGCTGCTGGTAATAAAAGATGAAGACCTACGACTGTTCTCTCTAAGCAGTCAAAATGATCTGCAGGATATTTCCGGTCTGCTGCCGGAGATAATAGCTTCACTTAAAACCTCCGCTAAAGCCCCACCGAATGATTATCATTAGGCAAATAATCACCACGCTATAACCTTTTGTAACCCTCCATGGCCTGCAGGACAGTACTCATAGGGCATACCCATAGGGCACAAGCAAGCAAGCAAGCAGGCAGGCAGCAAATGAAAATAGCCGGTAGAAATCTTTGATTAGTTATAACGCGGAGTTTGGCTGCATAAATATTCCTTAATAGCCACCGCAGGAAGCATCAGGGGGGCTGGCAGAGTACTGCCAGGTTTCGTCTACTCTGCGCATTTTACCCCTGTTATGCTTTCAAATCTGCGTTCCTCTGCGTCTGTTTACTTATTTAACCTGTTTATTTTCTTTGGCTTATATACAGGCTCTGTACTTTAGAAATTGGGTGCAGCGCTAAAATATTTTAGTGGCCAAAATTTTTTATAGATGAAACAAAATTTTTTTATATTAAGGAGGAATTAACGAATAATTGCAGAATGCTTGTAATTAATGGGGGCCATAAATCAAGTAAATGTTAGTGAAAATTTTAACAATTATACAGCTTAATAACAGTATCT
Source organism: Syntrophomonas sp. UBA4911 (assembly GCA_002398105.1). Lineage (GTDB taxonomy): Bacteria > Bacillota > Syntrophomonadia > Syntrophomonadales > Syntrophomonadaceae > UBA4844. The sequence continues at coordinate 8,673 of DHCD01000036.1, read as the reverse complement.
TCGAGCCGGTTGACCTAAGGCGTAAGCGCTATGGGCAATTGGTCGTGGGGTAAAATTTTATGCCCTTAGGGTTCAAGGGGGAAACGCCTGCGCCTCCCTTTTTTGGAAAGAAGATCACGCAGCATCAGGCAGTGAAAAATACTGCCTGCCAAGGATTTGGAGATGCATTGATATTCCCGCGCCACTTGTCGGGTATGATTGGGGTACGATTTAGCTCTGAACTTTATGCCAGGATCTTCTTCGATTCCTGGCATTTTTAAGATTAAGAGCTACCTCCAATACCCGCTACAGGTTATATGACTTGTATCAGCTTAAATCGCGGCTTCCATTGCAGTTATAGCTTTTCAAGCAATATCTTAAGAGAAAGGAGGGATAGAAAGATGGACTATAAACAAATTATCGCCAGCTATGCGGATAAACCGGGAGGGTTAATCGAAGCTTTTCATGCCGTACAGCAAGAATTGAGTTATGTGCCCGTCGAAGCTGTCGCTGAGGCAGCCCGAGCCTTTAACGTTCCTGCCAGTACAGCCTATGGTGTAGCTACCTTTTACTCTATGTTTGCGGTGGAATCCAGGGGGAAAAATGTAATCAGAATATGCGAGAGTGCCCCTTGCCATATAGCGGGCGCCGCCGATGTTGTGGCCGCACTGGAGAAAGAGCTGGGTATCAGGATGGGAGAAAGCACCTCAGATGGCCAGTTTGCTCTGGAGTATACTGAATGTGTCGGACAGTGTCAGGCAACTCCTGTAATTACGATAAATGGCAAGCCTTACCTTGATGTAAGCCCAGGCAAGATACCTTCCATTCTGGCAGAATATAAGTAATTTGTTAGCGAACCTCAAGACTCCAACCATAAAGAAAGGAGGTCAAAAAATGGCCGAAGAGATGCGAATCGTATTGCGTAATTACGGCAAAATCAATCCCTTGAAAATTGAAGACTATATGGCCCAGGGGGGATATAAGTCCCTGGAAAAAGCCGGCCGTATGGATAAAGAAGCACTTATTGATGAAATCAAGAAATCCAATCTAAGAGGCCGGGGTGGTGCAGGCTTTAACTGCGGTCAGAAATGGTCTTTTGCTTATCGCGCCCCTGGTGATGAAAAATATGTGGTCTGCAATGCGGATGAAGGCGAACCCGGCACTTATAAAGACCGTTTGATTATGGAAAATGATCCTCACACCCTGATTGAAGGAATGGCGATCTGTGGTTACGCTATCGGATCAAAACAGGGCTTTATCTACCTGCGCGGGGAATATCCCCAGTTAATCAATATATTGAACAACGCCATCAGCCAGGCTAAAGCCAAAGGCTTACTGCAAGGGTTTGAGATTGAGGTAAGGAGCGGAGCCGGGGCCTATGTCTGCGGTGAGGAAACTGCCTTAATTGAATCCATTGAGGGCAACAGGGGTGAACCCCGCTTCAAGCCCCCTTATCCCCCATCCGAAGGTTTATGGATGAAACCAACCATAGTCAATAATGTTGAAACCTTTGCCAATATTCCGGTAATCCTTGAGAAAGGAGCCGAGTGGTATGCAGGTATCGGTGTGTCCTCCTATCCGGGAACCAAAGTATTTACTTTGACCGGAGATATTAATAACAAAACCTTCTTCGAGGTACCAACCGATACCACCATCAGGGAAATCATCTTCCAGTTTGGCGGCGGTATCCCGGGAGACAAGAAGTTTAAAGCCGTTCAGATAGGCGGAACCTCCGGTGCGTTTATACCCGAGTCGCTTCTGGATACGCCGGTAGCTTTTGACGACATGTCTGCTATCGGAGCTGCCTTAGGCTCCGGAGCCGTTTTCGTACTTGATGAAAGCCGCGATATAGTAGATGTAACTACCCGTATTGCTAAATTCTTTGAACATGAGTCCTGCGGCAAATGTGCACCTTGTCGGGAAGGTACTGCCCGTATGCACGAACTGATGGAATCAGTAAACAGTGGTAACGGCAGTATGAAGGATATCGCACTGATGCAAAAACTAGGCAATGTTATGTCTATTGCCTGCCTCTGCGGTTTGGGACAGGCGGCACCGGCGCCTGTACTTACCACCATCAAACACTTTGCAGCCGACTATAATGCCAAATTGATGTAGGAAAGAGCGAAGGAGGGAATATAATGGTTAATCTAACGATAGACGGAATCAAGGTATCCGTTCCCGAAGGCTCGACCATCCTGCAGGCAGCTAAAGAAGTCGGTGTCAAAATTCCTACACTCTGTTATCATCCCGACCAGGCAGTAAAAGCCAACTGCCGGGTATGTGTATGTGAAGTTGAAGGAAACAGACTTCTCCCAGCCGCCTGTGCGCAGCCGGTAATGGAAGGAATGGTTGTTAAAACCCGTACTCCTAAGGTAATAGAGGCCAGAAGAACCATACTGGAATTAATTCTGGCTCATCATCCCCAGGATTGTCTAAATTGTATCCGCAATGGCAACTGTGAACTGCAGGATCTGGCCAATGAATACTTCATCCGGGACAATCCTTTTACCCTGAAGGTAAGAGGTCTGAAAAAAGACTACTCTACCCCGTCCATATTCAGAGACCCTGACAAGTGCGTGCTCTGCCGCCGCTGTATTGACGCCTGTTCAGTAGTCCAAAGCGTAAATGCTCTGGGTCTGGAAAGCCGGGGAGTTAATTCCATGGTAGTACCGACCATGGGCGGTGACCTGATGGACAGCCCTTGCGTCATGTGCGGTCAGTGTGTCCACGCTTGCCCGGTAGGAGCTATTGGTGAAGTGGAAGAAATTGATAAATTGCTGGCAGCCATTGCCGATCCGGATAAAATTGTGGTAACGCAGATTGCTCCTGCCGTAAGAACAGCTATTGGTGAAGAAGTGGGCATGAAAACGGGTGATATGCCCATGGAAGTCTTTGTCGCCGGACTAAGACAAGTCGGTTTTGACCATGTGCTGCATACTAACTTTACTGCCGACCTGACCATTCTGGAAGAAGGCAACGAACTCTTAAAACGTCTTAAAGAGGGCGGCACCCTACCCATGTTTACCTCCTGCAGCCCGGGATGGATTAATTTCTGTGAGACTTTTTATCCTGATCTGCTGGATAATCTGTCGACCTGTAAATCCCCGCAGCAGATGTTTGGCTCGCTGGTAAAGACCTACTGGACGGATAAGATGGGTATTGACCCGGCCAAGATTTACTCCGTATCCATCATGCCCTGTACCGCTAAAAAGTTCGAGGCTTCCAGGCCGGAAATGAACGCCAGCGGCTACCGGGATGTAGACCTGGTTTTAACCACCAGAGAAATAGGACGCTTATTCCGGATGAGCGGAATAGACTTTGACAAACTGGCGCCATCCAGCTTTGACTCCTGGATGGGAGCCTATACCGGTGCTGCCGTTATCTTTGGCGCATCCGGCGGAGTTATGGAAGCAGCCTTAAGGACGGTTTACGAAGTGGTAACCGGCCAGACTCTGGAGAATGTCAACTTCGAAGTGACCCGTGGCATTACCGGCGTCAAAGAAGCTGAAGTTGACCTTAGTGGTACCAAGGTAAAGGTGGCTATAGCCAACGGCCTGTCCAACGCCCGCCAACTGATGGATCAGGTCAGGGCCGGCGAGTCTCCCTATCACTTTATCGAAATCATGGCCTGCCCCGGCGGTTGTATTGGCGGCGGCGGACAGCCGATCACCAAAGTCAACGCCAAACGGGTAGAACGCATTGAAAGCATCTATGTGGAAGATGAGAATTGCGCCATCAGGAAATCTCACGAAAATCCGGAAGTCAAGACTCTCTATGATGAGTTCCTGCATGAACCTCTGGGACACAAATCCCACGAGTTGCTGCATACTCATTACCATGACAAGAATAAAAAATATCTATAAATATGCAACTAACTTCGGTTAGTTTAATGCATATCTCATTCACTCTCTTTTAATAGACTCTTTTACAGAGTCTATTTTTTTGCTCATTCAGAGAACAGATTGTCAAAACTCCGTATCCCATTGCCACATTTCCGGAAACCTCGGGATTCCATTTGTAACACCCACAAGCCGTACAGAATAATATAGGGTAGGCCATGGTAGTTTATCCACAAATAGCCACAATAAACAATGGGCTGATTAAATTTTTCTATGGTCAAAATAACAATAGGAGGTTTTCTAATGTCTACTTACAAGATGAATTGTTCATCCCCCCCGCAGCCGCAGCATCTGAATCAAACCATATTAGCCTGCGGAAGCGGAACCGGGGTAGTTTTGCCTGATCATAACGAATCCGGATCGCAGCTATTTAATCCTTATGTTGTTGCCAGTGTAGCTATAGATACCAGAATGCTGGTCCATCCAACCGTAAAGATTGATTTTTCCAGCCTGATCATATTTAAAGAAGCAGATTATTACCCCAGTGATCTGCGCCTTACTTTTCAGTTAGTCAAAGTCTGTGAAAACGGGGCCCGGATACCCCTCGGCACCTGGAATTACGAACGTTTTATAGAAGTTTATGGTGGTGGTTTATGCATCCCCACTCCACTGGATGCTGACGCAGTATCTATTAACCGGGGAAATTTTATCAAAGTTGAAACAGTTGACTCTTTCGGTTTTATTTTCTGCGAATGCCAGGATTGTCCAGGTTGCTGCCATTATGTGGTGGAAATCATCAATGCCGAAACCAACAATGTTGATCATCCCGCTGTCAGCAATGCCGCCATTACCGCTTTGGCTGTAGGCCCTTTAGCCCGCCGGGATGACTAAAAGCTGATTTTTGGGCTCCTGCAATCTTGACGTCCCTGGGACGGATGCTGATTCACCCAGGGATATTTTTTACCCCTACCGATAATAACCTTTCTCTTAATTTCGCATATATTTAACAGAAACAGGCTAATAAAATGATTCTTTATTATCTCGGAAGGGAGGTGATTTATTGCTGACCTTTAATCATATGCCATATGTCAGGATTCGTTCGGCCAAATGCAGAATTGATGCCGTTAATCCTCCGGGCCGCTACTATGATTATAATTTCGAGGACCTAAATATTCCGGAATTTATTGATGTGGTAGGTTTGGAAGAAGGATGTAATGATACAATTAACGAATATGTTTACGCTGACGAGGAAATGCGTTTCAATACTATTTTCGATGAATCTGCTGGTACGGCCGAGTTGAACCCAGCCCCTGATGAAGATTATTACGATGATATATCCGAACCGGATGCAGACTTTGATGGAGACTATT
>DHCD01000036.1:2711-3176 GCA_002398105.1 Syntrophomonas sp. UBA4911 | reverse complement strand
TTTGATGGAGACTGTTCCGATGATACAACTGAACCAGATACAGATGACGCGGATTATTCCGATAATGCTGATTTCGATCTGGACCATACCGGTTCAGACCTGTACGCTGACATAGCAGACGCGCCTATAAATATACTGAACCTGGTGCCAACCCTTTACTGGGACTATCCATATCTACGTCCGGAGCATGAGACCATATAGAAAAACATTAATCAACTTATATTGAAAACGGGGTGAAAATTTTAATTCACCCCGTTTTCCTGGCTGTGAGGCCAATTTATAATCGCCCCGGTATTTCCATATCTTATAAATTTTAAAACAGTTTCTTTACGGGCAATGACAGTCACAATCCGGGATTTGACTTTCTGGAAATTCATTTTTTACCGTTATCCCACCAAAAGGCTTAGCTGCCAGAACCACCAGATTCTCTTCTTTCCAGAGTTTATCTACAATATACCCATAAAC
>DHCD01000036.1:0-2479 GCA_002398105.1 Syntrophomonas sp. UBA4911 | reverse complement strand
CGCAAATGATCGCGTAAATCATCCCCTGTCACCTGCTGCCAGCTCTTAAAGTTATAAAAAGTGGTGATATCGGTTTCCTCACAGCATTCCCATACCAAATAGCATTTTCTCCCCGGCCGGCTTGGTACAGTCCCTGTCACCACTACATCATATTTGATTTTTATATGAATATAAGAGCCGTCTCTAAGCGTTTCTTCAGCGCACTTCACCACCACATAAGATTCCTCCGGGCAAAAAGGCAATTTATGCGGATCGGGCAATTCCAGATAAAATTCCTTTTCATCCTGATAGATCAGATGAACATCCTGAACACAAATATCATGGAAACCAATGTCTTCGCACCTGACGTATCCATTCTTCCAGGCAGGCATATTGTACATCTTGGTAATCGCAGACCGGAGCTCACTTCCTTGTGGAGCTATATCACAAATATCAAATGTCACTGTTTACTCCTCCTTTTACTTATCACAGCAAGGACCATGTAGATAGATTAAGATAGTGTATGGGCAACCACTCCCAATACAGATTGCTTGACTAAACAGATAGTTTTATCTTTTAACTATCATATACAATACGCAGCGACACGGTTACAAAAGGTAAATGAGGTTTTTTACACCACTGCCCGGGGCTTTGGGCAGGTATCTTCTCTGCGCTGCCTGTTGTCAGGCAGTAAAAGTTCTTGAAAATCACTTGATAAAAAAAGACTAATAGCAGTTGCTTTACTATATAATGTTGATAGCGCCTAATGTACTTTTAGGAAAGGATTTGATGGAAATGAAAAAGAAAAGATGGTGGGCGTTGGCTATATTTGTGGTATTGCTGGTAGTCTGGACATCCAATTCCACCAAAGCCAAGCCCGATGATGCCACCGGTCCCAACCTGATGAGTTATTTCAATGATAAGCCTCTACTCACCCAGCTTTACCGTGATGGTAATGGGGAGACCCTGGCCTTGGTTAACCTGGAAGGTATAATAGTCGATAGTCCTGCCAACAGTTCTTACCTGAGTACTACCTATAACCACAAATTATTATTAAAGCAATTGGAATCAGCTTTTTCCCGTGAAGATATAAAAGGTATCATACTGCAGATCAATTCACCGGGAGGCGGCGTTTATGAAAGTGATGAGATTTATAACCGGATTTCAGAGTTAAAAGCTCAGTATAAAAAACCGGTAGTGGTATATATGGGGCAGGAAGCCGCATCAGGCGGCTATTACGTTTCTGTGGCGGCTGATAAAATATACGCCAACCGTAATACCCTGACCGGTTCAATCGGCGTCATCCTAAGGACCTATAATTACCAGCAGTTAGCTGATAAAATTGGGGTAAAGGATGTAACCTTTAAAAGTGGTGCGCAAAAGGATCTTTTAAACCCTATGCGGCCCATTAATGATGAGGAACAGGCTATTATGCAAGGTCTGGTGGATGAAAGCTACGGTTATTTTGTCGACGTGGTAGCTGAAGGCCGGCATATGGACAGGGACCAAGTCATGCAATTAGCCGACGGCCGGATTTATACCGGAACCCAGGCCAAAAAACTGGGGCTGATAGACGAGGTTGGTTATCTTGAGCAAGCAATCGCCGGTGCTGCCCAACTGGCTAATACTACCAACCCCAAGGTTTTATTGTTCAAAAACCCGGGGCCTGACTTTCTGAGCTGGCTGGGTTCAATGAAAGCACCTGCTCTTGACCTTCTGGGGTTAAAGCAGGAAATGGAACAGCAGATGGCGCCCACGCTGATGTATATCGCTAATTAAGGGGGGATTTATTCATGATAACAGACTATGACGAAAATATCCCCACCCGGGAATATGAAAAAGAAAACGGGACCCAGCCAACCAGTGATTCGACTGGCAATGGCGATAATTCCGGAATCACAGTTACTCCGCCCGGTTCAGTCCCGGCAGAATCATATACGGATCACAGCCTGACTTTATATCCCGTAGCCGGTTTCTGGATTCGCCTGCTGGCCTTTTGCATTGATTTATTGATTGTCGCCGGTTTAAATTCGTTATTATGGAATTCCTTACTGCCATCCGGGGCCAATACATCGTTCTTATATAAAATTATAAATATCAATTCCCTGTTCTTAGGCCTTACCGGTTCCCTCTATTTTATCCTTATGACCTACTATTTTCAGCAGACCCTGGGTAAAATGCTGCTTGGTATTAAGGTAATTCAGCGCAATGGAGAACCATTAAGCTGGGTCACGGTAATCTTTCGGGAACTGGTGGCCCGTAGTCTGTCCCAACTTATGGGCCTTTATCTGGGTTATCTGGTCTCCTGGTTTAATCCTGAGAAACGTTGCGTGCATGATTACCTGAGTGATACCTGGGTGGTGTATGAAAATCCCGATTCCCACCGCCGCTATGTATCAGTGCCAAACTAGGCCCAGATTTACGATGAGGGCGACCTGGCCGAGCCGGCAGCAGCTAAGAGGCACACCAAGTGAGTGCCAGGAAATAAATAAACCTGCAA
>DHCD01000050.1:5146-14606 GCA_002398105.1 Syntrophomonas sp. UBA4911 | reverse complement strand
ACCGGCACTGGGCTTATAGTCAAACTTGATAATAATGAAAACCCTGAGGGCTTTACTATTCAGTATTGGAATCTAGCTATTCTAATAAATGAATTGAAGTCTGCCGGTGCTGAGGCCATAAGTATAAATGGACAACGTATTGTGGCTACTAGTGCAGTTTCAACTGATGGGCAAACGATAATCGTCAATAATAATTCTATTAACCCGCCTTATATAATTCAAAGCATTGGCAATCCGCAAATCCTGGAAAGCTCATTGCGAATCAGGGGAGGCGAGATAAATGCTCTGGCCTTGAACGGTATTAAAGTTACTATACAAACAAGCAATGATATTGAAATACCGGCGTTTCAGGGTTCAACTAAATATCATTATGCCCAGCCGCTTGATGTACTATCAAAAAATATATAGTAATAATACCCCTGATTACAGCCAAGTCCTGCCAAACATATATGCTACACATTTCATACATTTATGCTACAACGGCTGTAGCACTATGTTGCTTGCACTAATAACCACAATTATAGCCCGATGCTATCAGATCCATCATTATTACTCCCTTTTCCCGCAATACGGGGATTATACCGCCTTAACAATGAGATTTCTGCAAATGGCATGCAATTTGCAAAGATAAGGGGGAGCAGGTAAGACAAGGAAACTCTACCTTACCAGGCAGTATGGCAATAACAATTGTGAAAGGGGTTTTAATGATGGAAAGATCTTTAAAAGGAAAAGTAGCCTTGGTTACCGGAGGCGGAACAGGTATCGGCAAGGGCGTAGTTGAGGCTCTGGTAGGCAGGGGCATGGACAAGATCGCTATTGCTGCCGCCGATTTCGTGGATCTCGCGGCCAACCAGTACAAAACTAAGAATATCGGGGGTTACACTGCCGCCCAAAACGTGTGCGCAGATTTGAAGAAAAAAGGTGTAGATGCTATAGCTATTGATACTGATGTAACCAAACCGGTCAGTGTTAAAAATATGGTTAAAGAGACTTTGGATCACTTTGGTAAAATTGATTACCTGATTCATGTGGCCGGACTCATTACCTGCAAACCGGTAGTAGATCTGACCGAAGAAGATTGGGATTCAGTGGTAAACACCAATGCCAAGGGTACTTTCCTGGTCGACCAAGCAGTGATTGAGCCAATGAAAAAACAGGGCGACGGCAGAATCATAAACTTCTCCTCCATCGCCGGAAAAGCCGGTTATGCCAACCTGGCCCACTATTGTGCCTCCAAGTTTGCCGTAATCGGTTTTACTATTTCCCTGGCCAAAGAATTACTGCACGATGGTATAACCGTAAATTCTGTAGCCCCTGGTATTGTCCCGACTCAAATGTGGATAGATCTGGCTGAATCTCTGCGGCTGCCTGGTGAGACCCGGGAAGAAAGCTACAAACGTAATGTAGAAGCAATGATTCCTCAAGGCATAGATCAAACTCCCGAAGATATGGCAGCAGCAGTATTGTTCTTTATTGATAATCCCCATGTTACCGGTCAGACTATTAATGTTGACGGCGGGTGCTGCTGTTAAGTCAGGTTCTATAATTTATCATACTCAGCTTTCTCAGCTTGGGGGAATCCCGGCTCCTATCCGGGAGTTCCCCTTTTAATACATAATTGTTGTCCTCTAAAGTCTTTATTAGTTTACAGCAGGGGCGGTAAATCTGACCAGGATACTTATTCTTCATATGCAGTGATTAAAAGAACTCAATAGTTAATGTTGTATTGCCGCATTTTTCTGTAAAGAGTACTGCGGGAAATACTCAGCTCTCGGGCGACCCGGCTGATGTTCCCTCCATGCTCCAGCAACAGATTAATAATTCTCTGTTTTTCTTTTTCCCAAAAAATTTGCCGGCGTTTTTCCCTGTCGCTTAAAGCTTCATTTTCAATTGATTCTATTAACTGCATTAATGGGTCACATTTGAAATTCAGTATTGAATCGGGCAAGTGTTCCAGCCGGACCGACTCGCCGTCGTTGATACTGATTATCCTTTCCACCACATTTTGCAATTCCCGGACATTCCCGGGCCAATCATACTGTTTAAGCAGCTTCATTACATCAGGTGGAACATATTTGATCTGGCTGTGCCATTCCTGCCCGATAGAATTCAGCATGTGATTAAAAAGCAAGGGAATATCATCCCGCCGCTTTCGTAAGGGCGGAATCCTGATGGACACTACATTGAGCCTGTAATACAGGTCCTCGCGGAAATTTCCCTTTTCCACTTCTTCCCGGAGGTCTTTATTAGTAGCGCATATGATCCTTACATCCACCGGAATAATCTTATCGTCGCCTATACGGGTAACACTGTGTTCCTCCAGAACTCGCAGCAAAGCAACCTGCTGATCAAGAGGCATGTCCCCTATCTCATCCAAAAATAGCGTTCCCCCGGAAGAAAGTTCAAATTTCCCCGGTCTTCCTCCGCGTTTAGCCCCGGTAAAAGCACCTTCCCCATAACCAAACAATTCGCTGGCGATCAGTTCCCGCGGGATAGCTCCGCAATTAATCGCTACAAAGGGCCCGTTATTCCTGGTACTCTGATTGTGAATAGCCTGGGCAAAAACTTCTTTGCCGGTCCCGCTTTCCCCTTCCAGCAATATATTTGATTTACCGCCGGCGGCCAATGAGGCCAGGTGAATAGATTTCAGCAATTCCGGACTCTGACCTATAATATCCGAAAACCGGAAGGAGGCCTGAGAACCGCTGAAGCGGTTTATCAATTTTTGGATTTTCTCCATTGGGCGTATCAGAATAACTCCGCCCGAAAACGCTCCCTGATCATCTACTATCGGGGTCCCGGAGGAGAGGCAATGGACCCGTCCCGCATCAGTATCGACCAGAACTTCAATATCATTGTAAACTTCATGCCGTTCCAGCAACCTGACGGCACAAGGCGACTTGTTTCCCACCAGATCCAGGATCGACTTGTCAAGCATTTCCGCGGCGGTTTTGCCAAAAATCTGTTCAACAATGATATTAACTTTTTTCACCGTTCCCGCTTCATCAACCACTACGACTCCATCGGAAACCGTATTAAAGATATTATTTAACCAGTTATTAGATAAAACCAATTCCAGGTTGCGTTCCTGCAGTTTGAACTTTTGGTAGGCGATCCGGGAAAAGGTATTGGCTACTGAATATAGCACCCGCGCTACTGCTTGGATATTCTCCTCAGGCATAACCGGAATTTTTTTAGCGGCAGCCACATATTCATCAGGATCAATTCCCATTTCCAGCGCTATGCGGCGTAACTTCTGCTCGTCCGGAGGTCGGGTTAAAACCTGTCCGCCAAATATGGCTCCTATCTGCTTACCTTCCAGCATTATAGGCGCGGCAAAATCAACCAGACCTGCATGGCACTCATAAACTGCGGGTTTTCCCGTTCGCGCCGCTTTTTCCCCACCCCGCATTTCACATTGCCGGCACCGATTTAGTCCTAATTTCGTAGTCCGGATCATATTCATACATAATTCGGAAAAATAACTGGGGCGGGTCAAAGCATTGCCTTCTGTATCCTCGGTCAGACTAGCTACACCAACACACAAAGCGAAGTTATCCTGAAACTCTTGTAGAAATTTAAGATCAATCAAGTCTTTTAGTTCCACAATAATTCACCTTCCTACTCGTACAGGACCTTATGTATCTAACTTATCTCAACCGGGATATATATTAAGTATATTTTGCTTGTACCCTTAAAAAAACGTTATAAATAAGTATAAATATAAAGAAAGCGGCTTAAGAGTGCTGTTAAGATTGAAGAAATGTTGCTTTGAAGATGAAAATGAAATATTCAATGATATTGGAACAATTGTTTAAGCTGGGGTTATCCTGCAACCTAAACAAGCTATTTTATTTTACGCTTATCGGATTTGGTCATTTCTAAAACCTGGATTTGTATATCATGCTTTTCAATTTTATTTTCAATACGTTCCAGGGCGGCCAAAACTCGGTTGTTGACGTCTGCTTGTACCGACTGGAAGTCCCATAAACCCTTGATATGTTCAGTAAGCTGATTTTCCATCCGGGCCTGAGATTGGCTCAGTTTAGTTAGACTTTCCTCAACCGTATCCAAACGCGAATTAGCGGTTGACAGGCCTTTTCCCAGAACGTCTAAGCGCGAATTAGTGGCGGTCTGGCCTTTCTCCAGAACATCCAAGCGTGAGTTAGTAGCGGCTTGGCCCTGTTGCAGTTCAATCTGGCCTTTCTCCAGAACATCCAAGCGTGAGTTAGTAGCGGCTTGGCCCTGTTGCAGTTCAATCTGACCTTTCTCCAGAACATCCAAGCGTGAGTTAGCAGCGGCCATGCCTTTTTGCAGTTCAGTCTGGCCCTGTTGTAGTTCGGTCTGGCCCTTCTCCAGAACGTCTAAGCGTGAGTTAGTGGCGGCTTGGCCTTTTTCGAGATTGGACTGACCTTGTTTGAGAGATTTAATATCTGAATGCATGGACTCAAGGATGCCGAGGATTTTTTCTTCGTTTTTCATTGGGCCCTACTCCTTCATTGTGAGGTTAAAATTATCATATCACAAAAATTAACATTATTTATGTCCTTATTTTCAGGAGAGCTTTTTTATTTTTAAGTGCTTTCATATTGGCTGTGTAATGGGTGACGCCGGATTGCTGAAAGGGCCCTTGCCAATTTACTGGTCAATGCGGTTGTACATAATCCGGCGGGCACATCAATTGTAGTGCAGATACGCCAAAATAAACATGCCGAAGTACCTACGGGTTCTCCAGCTTTAATCGGATAATCAGATCAGCCCTCGTTATTCATTTTTGCAATCTCAGGATACTCTGATAATAGTTTTTCATTAGCTGTTTCTAATCGTTGACAATACTTGGCATAAGAATCACTTAACTTTTTCATTGCCGGGATAAAAATATCATAGTATCCACTGGTATTATTAAACTCTTTAAGCATTTCTTGAATTTTGCAAGCAGGAGAATCCTTATATTCATCAGACTTTTTATGTTCAAGATACCATGTCAGCATTTCCTTATTTTCAGATAAAAACTGTTCAGGTTCTTCAATGGCCCTCTTGGTTTGTTCATTCATCTCCCGGATATTTTCCGTGCTGATGTGCTGAGTGCCTTCAATCAGAAAATCCTGCAACTCTTTGGGAAAAGTCAGCGCCGGGACTTCATCAAGAAATTCCCTGATTTCTTGGTAAGCAGCTTTTTGTTGGGGTGTTGCAATCGGTTCATTCAAAAATCGGGCAAAATGCAAACAAATAAAACGGCCGTAATATCCGGGAAAAGCCTCCAACAGCATATCCGTAACCGTTTGATTTTGTTCCATGGCATTCAACGCCGTTTCTACTTCTGCAAAACTCTTGCCGATACTGAGTTGGTCAAGCATTGCTTGTTTGGCTTTTTCCCTTTGCACAGACAATTCTTTGCGCACTGATATTTTTTGTAAAATATCCCCTTTTTCATCTGCGAGTATGGCTTTAATATCCTCGGTACCAAGTCCGATTTTACGGAAAACAGAAATTTTCTTTAAAAGCGCCGCATCATTTTCACTGAAATATCTGTACCCATTTTCCAAAGTTTCAGGAAAAACCAATCCTTGATTGATATAGTATTCAATTGCTTTTTTGGTCAAATTGGTTGCCTTGCTTACTTCGTTAATTAACATTTTATCACCTCGAACCAATCATAAACTAACCCCCAGGGTGACAGTCAATAGGCTTACAAGAGAAAAACGGGGGGCTGCGATAAAAAGAGGCTAAAAAAGTACATTATTCTTATCAAGGCCAAAGTGCCGATTGGCGTGGAGAAATAGATGTGGCCATAAAATTGTGCTTTTGTCGCCAATGTACCCCTCCTCTAATCCAAATGCCTGATTATAGCCGTATTTCTACCTATATCATTCCTAATCATCTTTAAATCGTGATTAAACACTATATTACCATGTATTAGGGCTGGATACCGAAATTGACAGTTGATTATTTTATATGTAAATTATTATAGGTAGTAATAAATATTTTATGTGTGGGTGCCGAAGTCTTTGAAGACGCGGGGGAACCATTTTTTTGGGGCGAATTTCTATCTTAATTATAAGGATGGAATAGGGTCAACCCGGATCCGAGTCCGACAGCTAACCTCGCAGGCGATATGGGTTTTTTGTTTCTATCAATAAGAAACTTAAAAAATTACCGCAATTTAATCGTCTACCTTTATGCCTATCCCAGGCATTATTATTTTATTTATGGTTCCTTCCTGCTTCACCGCAAAGCATCTGCCGGTGAGGAGGTTTCATTTCTATGTCTATAATTAAACATCTCTTACAGCGCTTCCGATCGGTAAGACTGGGGTTGGTTGCTGTTCTTCTGGTTGCTCTGCTGGTGACCGGATGTGGGGGGAATGACGGGAGTAACAAAAATGCCGGTTCGGATAAGCCCGTGCTAACCTTTGCTGATGTCAGCTGGGACAGTGTACAAGTTCATAACCGTATAGCCGGGTTTATTATTGAACATGGGTACGGCTATCCGGAATGCCAGTATACTTTTGGCGATTCCCTGCCGTTATTACAGGGCCTTAGTAAAGGCAGCATTGATATCTATATGGAAGTTTGGGCCGATAATTACCGGGATGCATGGGAAGAGATCCTGGCTAACGGCACGGTTAAAAAACTGGGAACTAATTTCCCCGATGCCCCCCAGGGGTGGTATGTTCCTACTTATATGATTGAAGGTGATGCGGAACGTGGTATAAAACCGCTGGCCCCTGATCTTAAATCAGTAAATGATTTAGCCCGGTATGGGGAACTTTTCGCCGACCCCGAAGTTCCCAATAAAGGCCGTTTCCATAATAGCCCTCCCGGATGGAAAGTGACTGATTACAACCAGGCTAAAATTAACGCTTATGGTCTGGATAAGACTTTCAATGTCTTTAGTACCGGATCTGAAGCTGCTCTAACCACTTCAATGGTCTCAGCTTATGAAAAGGGTAAACCCTGGTTGGGATATTACTGGGAACCCACCTGGGTTATGGGTAAATTGAGTATGACCTTGCTGGAAGAGCCCGAATATGACCAGTCTGCGTGGAATGAGAATAGGGGCTGTGCCTATCCTGATGCCGAAGTGCTGATTGGTATCAACAGTAAATTGGAAGAGAATGCACCTGAAATAATAGCCTTTCTTAAGAACTATGCCACCACCTTGGAACACAACAATGATTTTCTTGCCTATATGAGTGATAACGATGGTAAGGCAGATGCGGCGGCTGTTTATTTCTTAAAAAAATATCCCGATGTATGGAAGTCCTGGATCCCAGCCGATGTGGGCGCAAAGGTTGCTGAAGCATTGGAAGAGGTGAAATAACTATGGCAAACGATCCCTATCTGCTGGAAGTGGAAAACATCTGGAAAGTATTTGCGGAAAAAGATAGTGTTCTGCACATGGAGGATTATTTATCCGGCAAGGACGATGTAAGCGGTCAGGTAGTGGCTGTGCGCGATGTTTCATTTAAACTGAAACAGGGTGAAGTTTATGTTATCATGGGGCTTTCCGGTAGTGGTAAGTCTACCCTGATTCGCTGTCTTTTACGATTGATTGAACCTGATCATGGTCATGTACGGGTAAAAGGCCAGGATGTAATGGCTATGGGCTTAAAGGAACTTACCGAATTCCGTCGTACCCAGGTAGCTATGGTTTTTCAGCACTATGGACTACTGCCTCATCGCACCATCTTGGAGAACGTAGCTTTTGGCCTTAAACTGCAGGGAGTAAAGCATAAGGAAAGGGAAAAGCAGGCCCAGGAGGTTTTAGAAAAAGTAGGCTTACTGAAGTGGGCCCGTCATTATCCGGAGCATCTTTCCGGGGGTATGCAGCAAAGGGTAGGAATAGCCCGGGCGCTGGTACAGGATGCCGATCTGCTTCTGCTGGATGAGCCCTTCAGTGGCTTGGACCCCTTGATTCGCGGGGAAATGCAGGATGAACTCTTACGCCTGCAGGCAGAGCTGCAAAAAACCATGATTTTTGTTACCCATGATCTGAATGAGGCCTTGCGTCTGGGAAATCGTATGGCCGTGATGAAGCAGGGCATATTTGTTCAGGAGGGAACTCCCCATGATATTGTAATGAATCCGGCGGATGAATATGTCCAGCGCTTTGTTCAAAACGAAAGACAGGTATATTTGTTAACTGAGACGACTGAAGGGAAGAGTAAGGTAAGCCATGTGACTCCGCTTATAGGCGGTAAAAAAGAAAAAATAGCAGCCGGCTCGGGGAGGTGAGTATTTTGTTTCCCCCACAATTTCATTTTCATGTCGCACCTTATGTAAAAGAATTTGTAGACTGGCTTAACCTTACCTGCGGCCCGGCCTTTGACGCTTTTACCAATGCTACGCGGACCCTGATTTTAAATATTGATGCGGTTCTGCTGGGTATTCCCTGGTGGATGTGGATTATACTTGTAACTTTACTGGCCTGGCGTTTAACCAATAATGTGATAAAGACCGTATTGCCTGGAGTACTGTTATTCACGGTGGGTATGTTTGGCCTCTGGTCTATTGCCATGGAAACCCTTTCCTTAGTTATAGTATCAGTGTTCCTATCCCTGTTGGTGGGCATTCCGGCAGGGATAGCCATGGGGGTTTCCGACCGGGTTAATGCAGCTTTAACCCCACTGCTGGACGCTATGCAGACCATGCCCAGTTTTGTCTACTTGATTCCGGCCATGATGCTTTTTGACCTGGGAAAGGTACCTGCCATTGTGGCTACCTTTATTTATGCGGTACCTCCGGTGCAGCGTCTGACCAGTTTGGGAATCAGGCAGGTTTCGCCATCTATTCAGGAGGCTGCCATAGCTTTTGGAGCTACTCCCTGGCAATTAATGCGGGAGGTTCGTTTTCCCCTGGCCTTGCCTTCGATTTTAGCCGGAGTTAATCAGACTACCATGATGGCTTTGTCCATGGTTGTTGTCTGTGCCATGGTAGCAGCCGGAGGATTAGGTGAAGAAGTTTTGCTGGCAGTGAACCGTATTGATGTAGGTCGTGGTTTTGAAGCTGGTTGGGCTATAGTAGTACTGGCTATAATAATTGACCGCTTAAGCCAGGGTTCAGTAAACAAAAGGGAAAGTCTTCGATAAAATAGGGAAAGCAAAATCATTACCTGCCCGGGCCTTTTGGTTGTCAATGGTATCCTAAAACATCCCCCCGGGGTTATGGTATGGTTCTGTCTCCCGCCAATTTCGTCTGGGGCTACCAGTGTTCTTCGTAGTCATATGAAAAAGGGATATTCAGACCGGAGCCGAATAATGAAAAGATAAGCAAAGCAAAATAATTATATGACGAGGTGTTCGATATGTTAACCGTGCGCAGGCATGCGCTTGATTATGATCCCCGGAAAAAGAATCCCGGGGCTCCCATAAAGGTGAGCCTGATTCAGGAGCAATATCCTGAACAGCTCATCGGCCGGCGGGCCGGGGAAGGCATTTATGTGGGCAGAATCAATCTGA
>DHCD01000050.1:1575-4877 GCA_002398105.1 Syntrophomonas sp. UBA4911 | reverse complement strand
TGGCGGTTATTTCCGAACATCCCGGCAATACGGCTGCGCTGGATTTATTCCAGCAGCAGGCCGATGAGCAAAAACAACTTATCATCGCCCGGCTGGGCTATTATCTGCATGACAACAGCGGTAGGATAACCAATTCCATAGCGGTGATCACTCCCGGACATCCACCGGTTTTTGCGGACCAGATTTCCTTTTCCACCGAAGACTTGAAATTCCACGCCCAGGGCAGCCTCCACCGCGGGGAGGAAATCCAGGTGCTGACCACCCCGCTGGGCAATATCGGGGTTATCAGCTGCCACGACTATACCAATGCGGACATCCTCAAAAAGATATTTGCCTATGACATTGAAATGCTGGTAGTTTCTTCTTTCAACCCCGCCACCCGTTTGTTCATGCAGTATGCTCTGGCTGATATCCATCGCTTTTCCTGCTTCGTCATCATCTCCAATATAGCCAATTACGGTGGGAGCGGCGTTTTCGCGCCTTTCCGCTACAACGGGCCCAAGCGGGCTTCTTTGAGCCTGGGCGGAGCCCTGGCCTATACCCAGGGGGAAACCAGGACCTACCTGGAGGTGGATCTTCCCATTTCCGATCTGCGCAGGCTGCGCCAGGGAAAAAGCAGCGGCGCTGACCTATTTGAGGATTCCACCACCTGGACCCCCATATATCCCAGCGAGGAGTTTTTATCCCAGGACCAGCCGTATGGCAAAGCCAGGCTGGAAAAACCCGGCTGCCTGAATACCGTTGATTTAAAAGAAGCGGGGTACGTGGCGTCCGCTTACCAGGGAGAAGTGGTCGTCGGGGTGGTGCAGCTTAAATCCATGGCCATGGAGGATTATATCGAAAACTACTACTGTATTTCCTGTTCCCCCAACGCCCCCCGATTTATTGAAGCGATACGGATCCAGCTGCGATTTCTGGCCGAAAGACTCCGGAGCAGCGGTCAAAAGCTTGATTTTCTGGTGTTCCCAGAACTGTTTCTCCCTCTGGGGCTGGAAGGCGAGCTTAAGATTTTTGCCCGGGAATTCAACACCATCATCATCGGCGGGGTGGAATATGATCCCCAGCCGGAAAAACTGGACGACCCGCAAATGGCCCGGGGAGTCAATCGCTGCTTTATCTATGTGCCTACCGGAAACGGGGAAGTCAGGCGCTTTCAATATGATAAACTGACCCGCTCCCAGTACGACGCCCGCACTCCCGCTGCCGACGGTCGCGGGTGGGGACGCTTTACCATGATCAGGGGCGACCGGCTTTTCCGCTTTGTCTATGGCGAAGACTGGGCTTTCAGCGTATTGATCTGTTATGATTACAGTCACTTCGACATTGTGCACCGTATCAACCGCGACCAATCACAGGCAATGCCGCCGGAGATGTTGTTTATTGTGGCCGGCAATCCGGACAGCCAGCTCTATGAACGTTGCTGCATGGCTGACAGCCACCGCTACTACCAGTACATCATAATGTCCAATATAGCCCAGTACGGAGGCAGCGGAATATATGCCCCCCTGAAAACTCCGGGCCGCCGCCAGACTCTGCTCAACGCGGGAGTCGGCACCGAAGGCATATCCATAACTACGCTCAAACTGGCCGAACTGCAGGAAGCCCGAAAGGACCCACGCATTTCCCCGGCCAGTACTTTTCAGCATAAACCGGGTCTATTTCAGATGATCAATGCAGACCGTCCTTAGCGGGCCTTTGGCTTTGCGCCCAATGATTTTCTGGACATAACCGATGAGGTAGTCTAGACTATTGAGGAAAGCCGGTTGTAGTCGCCTAACTAGGAATCAGAAGGGGAGAGCCTTCAGTATGTTCAAACGAAAGAATCCTAATATTACTGACAAGAGAACTGTCCCCTTGCCGCCGTCGCGCAAAAGCTGCATTCTTATTTGGCTGCTGTTATGTTCTTTGTTTTTATCAGGCTATAGCGGTCTCCTGAATACCAATGGACTGACCCCTTACGATTTGCTTGCCGACTCGGCTGCCAGCGGCGGCAACCTTTCTCCCTTGAGCGGGGGAATGCGTGCCGGATATGCTGATTTATTTGCCGCGCCCGACGCCGACAGTTGGATAAAATCTTTATTACCCATATATCAATCACGCTGGCTGCCGGCCAAAAGCAACTGTACTGTTGCAGCCGCAATGGCAGCGCTGATGACTTGTTTGCTTTGTTCTTCAAGTCTCATCCGGAGATTCTCTATCCCTTTCAATTCCCTCAGTATAACCATTTTTCTCCATGAAAAAGACGGGATGAAATGATCCGATCCCATACGGGGACATGATTTTACCCCATGACGATTGACTGCGCTCAAATGCGCTTTTCCGTGACATTTCATCTGTCCCGGCTGCTTTTGCCTGCCGGAGAATTGATGCAGACCGGGATAATTGGAGGAAAGATTAATGAATTCAAAACCGGTATTTTTTATTACCGTCTTATTGACGGCAGCTTTGTTCTGCCTGTCCCTATTCGGCATGAAGCTGGGTGATTTTGAAATTAAAGGCGCAGGTCAAATGCGCTATGGTATAGATATCCGCGGCGGCGTGGAAGCCACCTATGAACCCAGGGATCTGGGCCGGGCCCCGACTGACAATGAGCTGGAAGCTGCCCGGGCCATTATAGAAACGCGCATGGACGCTAAAAACATCACCGACCGGGATGTGACCATCGACAAAAACAACGGCAAAATTCTGGTCCGGTTTCCCTGGAAATCTGACGAAGCAGATTTTAACCCGCAAAAAGCCATAACCGAAATAGGGGAGACAGCCCAGTTAAGCTTTAGGGATCCGGACGGCGGCATTATTCTGGAAGGCACCGATGTAAGCAAAAGCTCCGCCCAATTAAGCCGGAATAGCAGTGACCCTGTAGTGGTGCTGGAACTCTCGAAGCAGGGCGCGAAAAAGTTCTCCGCCGCCACCAGCCGGCTGGTGGGGCAAAGGATATCTATTTATATGGATGATACCCTCATTTCCTCGCCTGTCGTACAATCGCCGATTACGGGCAGCAGTGCGGAAATAACCAACCTGGAAAGCCTGGAGGCTGCCGCCGATCTCTCCAACAAAATTAATTCCGGCTCCCTGCCGTTTTCATTGGTGGCCAAAAACTGCAACATCATCAGCCCGACCCTGGGCAGCAATGCCCTGGGTGTCATGGTGATGGCAGGCAAAGTTGCATTTGGGCTGGTTTGCCTGTTTATGCTTATCTATTACCGCCTGCCCGGACTGGTGGCCTGCATCGCTTTGACCCTGCAGGTAACCGGCCAGTTGCTGGCCTTGTCCGTGCCCCAGTTTACCCTGACCCTGCCGGG
>DHCD01000050.1:0-1276 GCA_002398105.1 Syntrophomonas sp. UBA4911 | reverse complement strand
GTTTTTGACGGCAATATTACCGTCATTATCGCGGCTATCATCCTGATCTTTTTCGGTTCCGGCTCCCTGCTGTCTTTTGGTTACACCTTGTTATGCGGCGTTATCATGAACTTCGTGGCCGGCATTACAGCCTCCCGGCTGATGATCCGCTCGCTGAGCAATTATAAAGCTTTGCAGTTGCCGCAGTTATTTGGAGCAAGGAGGGCGGCACAATGATCAGATTTTATAAACACAGATTTATCTATTTTACGATTTCCCTTTGTCTGATTCTGTTCGGCCTGGTTGCCGCTTTTATCAACGGCATTCAGCTGGATATTCAATTCAAAGGCGGCACCATATTGAAATACACCTATACCGATACCATTCATGCCGAGCAGGCGGAAGAAATTGTGGAACAGGCCGTAGGCCAAAACAGCAACTGCCTGCTGCAGTCCAACCTGGCCAAAGATGAAAAAATGCTGGCGGTCAGTCTGGCCAGCAATGAAGCCCTGACTTCCCGGGAGCAGGAAGCCGTCACAGCTGCATTGACCCAGGCTTATCCGAGTGCCAACCTGGCATTATCCGAATCATTGACGGTCGAACCCTTTATCGGCAAACAGTTTTTTACCAAAGGAATGATCGCCATTGCGCTGTCTTTTCTGCTGATCCTTGTCTATGTGGGGGTTCGCTTCAAAAACATCGGCGGGCTTTCAGCCGGGGCCATGGCGATTGTGGCCTTGTTTCATGACGCCTTTATCGTCACCGCGGTTTTCATTATTTTCAAGATTCCCATTAATGACTCCTTTATTGCGGCCATACTGACCATCATTGGTTTTTCCATCAATGATACCATTGTGATCTATGACCGGGTCCGGGAAAATGAACGCCTGCAGGGCAGAAAAACTCCGCCGGAGGAGCTGGTTGATCTCAGCGTCAACCAATCCATGATGCGCTCCGTCAATACAAACCTGGCTGTCTTTTTAAGCATTACCGTAGTCTATATTTTTGCCCAGATCTATGATATTGCTTCTATTCGGTCCTTTGCCCTGCCCATGATGTTCGGCACCCTGTCCGGCTGCTACTCCACCATCTGTATTGCCGGCCCTCTGTGGGCCATGTGGCAGAAGCACAAACAAGCCGGCGCCAAAATTGCCAAGGCATAAATAAATGCTCCTGAATGATTGGCTCTCCTGTATAGCGGAAAGGCTGAACCAACCTGCCGCCTTATAGGAGAGCCTTCTTTTAATCCAACAAGCGATGCGGATAAGGGGAATACGATATTAATGACAGACGCCCC
>DHCD01000108.1:16256-42095 GCA_002398105.1 Syntrophomonas sp. UBA4911 | reverse complement strand
ACTTTATATTGACATTCACAACAATTCTTTTCCCATTGTTTTGGGGATAAGGATAGACGTAGCTTATAA
Source organism: Syntrophomonas sp. UBA4911 (assembly GCA_002398105.1). Taxonomy (GTDB): domain Bacteria; phylum Bacillota; class Syntrophomonadia; order Syntrophomonadales; family Syntrophomonadaceae; genus UBA4844. Next base: position 42,026 of record DHCD01000108.1, on the reverse strand, counting down.
ATGCAATTTTCATTCTTACACCTGCAAATCCTGCTTAATAATCTGCGGCAGTCCCAGTTAAATAGACACATAAACGCAGATAATATAATTAAAAGCATAGCTCATTATTTCATTTTTATTAAGCCGCAATAGCTTCAGCATAGTAGTCTGCAATTTGCAATAATGAGGAGAGACTTGATGGTATATCCGAAGTACTAATTTCTGTAAAGATATACTTATTCTGTCCTGCACTAAAGCCAAAATATAGGAGCAGCAAAATTGCAATTAATAATAGTACAATGGAAGATGTCCATGCTTTGGTATAATCAGATAAAAAACCGATTAGGACAGGACCTGCCGCTGCTAACAGATAACCCACTGATTGAGACATTCCCGATAATTCCGCGGTTTGTTTATTATTACCGCTACGTAATCCGATAAAAGTAAATGCCAGGCTAAAGCATGCGCCTCCAGCAATTCCTATAAAGATTACCGATATAATTAACGCTATCATACTTTCACTCAGCATAAAGCCAAGCATTGCTACAAAATAAATCAAGCACGATGCTGCCGCTATGCCGCGCTGGTCTTTAAGACGGTCGGCAACAATTGGCGCGATGAAAGAAGTAGGAAGTGAAAATATTTGAAAAAGAAACAACAGCCAACCGCCAGTCTCCATACTAAAACCTCGGCTGTGGAGAATCCCGGGAAGCCATGCAATTAAACTATAAAAAAGAAGAGACTGCAGCCCCATAAATAAAGCAATTTTCCAAGCCAACGAAGATCTCCATACGGATTTTGTGTCCGCAACGTCTGAATCCACTTTTATAATGTGGTTAGATTTTTCACCATTTTTTAACTGAGGAATCCAAAAGAGAATTGCTATTACAACAAGCAAGCCCCATACCAGTAACGAATTTCGCCAACCTAAGCCTAATTTGCTGGCAATAGGTACGCTGATTCCAGATGCAATACCTCCTGTAAGCGACATAGCAGTTGAAAAAATGCTGGTTAACAGCCCTATTTTTTGCGGAAATTTATGTTTTATAATGCTTGGCATAAGTACATTACCCGCCACAATTCCTATGCCAATAAGAACTGTACCGGCAAACAAGACTGCACTTCCTCCTAAAGAGCGCAACACTATACCAATAAATAATACAATAGACCCGAAAAAAATCGTGCGCTCCGCCCCTATTTTGTTACCTATTTTTGATGAAACCGGTGAAAGTACTGCAAAAATAAGTAATGGCAGTGTGGTAAGAAACCCGGCTAAACTATTGGAAAACCAAGGTCAGATCGTATGTTGGTAATAAGTGGTCCTACTGAAGTCAAGGGAGTTCTTAAATTGCAGGCAATTAAGACAATACCTAAAATAAGTAATTTATTTTTATGTTTTAGCATATCTGATACCCCTGACTTTAATAATGTTTAGTAAATTAAAACTCGAATTATATTTGATATATAACATTTATCGGAATCTGCCAACTGTTGTATGTTCTCAACCAGAGCTTAATTGTTGCAGCCAGCTAAAACGTCCAAAAGCTGAAGAAACTACCTGACCAAGAATTGCTGGATATAATGACCATATGTTAGGAAAAGGAAAAGACGCCTCTGTTTATGTGCTGATGCGGCAACAAAAGCACAAGAAGCGTCCCCCCAAAGGTATGGTAATTGTAACAAATTATGAGTTAGATTTAAAGCCCGATAGTTGATCTTTATAGCTTTTATATCGTTGATTACGGAATGAGCACCACTATGTTACTGGGTGCTGGAATCTAAAATTATCTACCAATTTATACCACTTATCATTTCAAGCACTTAATTCTGTTTCACTATCCACTCCAGCACCGGATCAGTCCCTTCCCGGTAAGCGGCAAAAGTCTCTTCAATCACCTTATCCGGATCCAGGGTATTAATATCCTGATCCACCCAATGAAAATACTTGGTCGAATAGCGGATGGTTATTTCAGTGTTGGGCAGCTTGAATTGCTTGACCTCCCCGTAATGGTTCGGCTCGCCGCCCGTAGCTTCTCCTACAAAATAGGCTTTGGTTTTTTGCTTTAAACTAATCGCATTAAGGACGGCGGAAGAAAAAGTATCTTTTCCTATGATCACATATAATTTGACTTGCCGGTTGAAGCGGCTGTCTTTCACTTCTTTGATAAAAGGATCCAGGATGGTCGAGATCCCGCCGCGGTTCTCCCTGATATCCAAAACCAGCTGGTCGACCTCATGGTTTTGGACGAAATTCCAGAATTCCTTAGCGAAAATCTCAAAAGGTTTGTCTCTCATCTGTCTGCAGCTGCTGTAATTCAGATAAACGACCTTCTGGTCCTCCAGATATTCGTACCAGTAATTTTCATCCGGGCGGCTCCGGTACAACGGAACAGGTCCCGCTGGCTGCTCGGCCGCCACATAGTCTTTATAGCTCACCGGCTCCATTTTCACCGTCTGTCTCCGGCCGTTTTCCAGTTCCACATCAAGTTCTATCTCATCCGCCTGGCTTAAGCCAAAGTATTTCAGTACTCCGGGGATAGTCAGATAATAGACGACCTGGGTCTTAAACCAGCTGGCATTGGCGCCCGCCAGTATGGGCCTGAGCGCAGCGGCGGCGGCTTCGATTTTTTTGCCGTTCAGGGTGATAATTCTGGCATTCAGCAATTCCTGATATTCTGTGCTGGTACCCATGATATAGATGCCCTCGGCAAACCAATGCAGCTCCAGCGGGTACCGGTATTCCGATCCGATATTCGATCCGGTATGGCTATCGCCGATGCCGGCTAGAATAACGCTTAAGGCGATCTCGATCTGTTCGTCTGAATAATCGGGAACCTTTTGCTTCAGTTCTTCCAGCTGCCGGTGAAACTCTTGCTCGGAGAGATGAAAATACAAATTCTTATGCACTTGCGGCAGTGTTTTTTCCAGATAGCTGATGTCGTTCAGCCAACCCGCCTCCCGGTCTTCAGCCAGGTAACCTTTAGTGGAAGGGACACCGCCGCAGCCGGTCAGTGCAACCATGAGCGTAACTAGCAGCAGAGAGACAATCCCCCGGCGGACCCTTGCTGACCGGCAGCCGGGCCGACGTTCCCTTCTTCCATCAGGCTGTTGCATGATTTTCCCACCCCTTTACTGCCATATCCCGATATTTCTTGCTTATAAAAAGATAGAAACCGGTCATGACCAGGATCAAAACACCAACTCCCGTGAGGATACTGCCGGTGAATTGATAATGAATAAACGACTCCAGGGCTTTAATCGCCATAATTCCATGCAGGATTCCCAATAAGACCGGCAGGATAAAGGAGATGCCTACCTGGGTATAGATGCTTTGGGCAATTTCCGGCTCCGTCATCCCGATTTTCATCAGGGTCTTATACTGTTCCCGGTCCAGGATGGCGTCGCTCAATATTTTAAAATACATGGTGCTGAAGGTGGAGATCATAAAGACAATAGCCATCACCAAACCCATAAAGTAAAAGGCCCCGAGCAGATAGTACTTATATTGATACTGTCCGGCATAACTGTTGAGATTGTCCCCGGGGTTTTTCATCACTGCGGCGATCTTTTCCACCAGGGACAGGCTATCCGCCGGATCGCTAATATTGATCCCGTACAGCGTCATCTCCTGGCCGTTACCTTTTAATTGCTCATATTGTTTATCCGTGACGATATAGGTGTCATATTGGCCGATACCTCCCAGTTCACCGATAAAAGGGATCTTGACCTCTTTTTTTAGGGTGTAGGGCCGGCCCTGGATCATGAAATCCTGTCCGGCATAACTGGTACCGGAAAAAATCAGATTGGAATGCAAGATACTTACCGTTTCACTATCCCGGGGTTCAATGTCCTTTAGGATTTGCTGATAATTATCAGGCCGGGTTAGCCTTAATGATTTTTTAACCTCGGAATAACTGGTGATCAAACAGGTTGCGCCGCGTTTGCCGTAGACGTGGCTATAAGACACATTACCAATCAGTAAATGGGAAGCGTGCTCGGCCAGAATCTGATGCGAAGATGCTTGAATAATCGTTCTGATTTTTTGGCCGGTGGCCTCGTCCTGATTATAATAAGTGATGCTGTAAGGCGCTTCGACCGCCGTATTGGTGTCGGCAAAGTATTTCAGGGCCAGGCTCCCGCTGAAGGCGGCCAGGGTTGCGGCGCACAAGATCGCGGTCATGGCCAGGCTGCGGTAATGGGTGCCCAGCCGGAATAAGGTATTGCTGAAGCTCACCAGCCGGGACCTTTTATAGATAAGTTTTTTCTTTTGAATCAGCGCGTTAAGGACAATCGCCAAAAAGCTGCCGAAGAAAAAATAGGTGCCGATGCAGACCAGGATCAGAATCAAAACCGTGGCCTGCATAAAATTCATATGCCAATCAAACGGCAGGTCAAGTATATTCAAAGCCAGATAATAAGCCGCAGCGATGCAAATCACACCCGCGATGCCGCGAATCCATCGGATCTTCGGCAGCTTCTGCTCTTTCCTGGCCGCGTTCAGGATTTCGATCAGCTTGCTGCTGCGGACCATCCGGTAATTTTTCAGGCCCAGCAAAAGAATAATGAAGGCCAGGATCAGGAGCAGCAGGCCAATCGCCTTGGGGGGAATATAAAACGGGATCTGGGTATCCAGAATCATCGCTTTGCTCAGCAGCATAAAAAACAGTTTGGAAAACAGCAGGCCCAGAGGCAAGCCGGTGACGACGGCCGCTCCCCCCAGCAGGATGCTTTCCAGGGCAAAGACCGTACCGATCTTGCCGCCGGGAATGCCCATCAGCATATAGGTGCCGATTTCTTTGTAGCGCAGCTTGTAAAAGAAGTTATTGGCATGGGACATAAAAGACAGCACGGTCAGAAACAGGATGATGCTGCACAGGGAACTGGCCGCCCGGGCAAAAACGGACTGTTCACCAAGGACCTCCAGGTAAGGGTTAAAGTTGACCGCCAGAAAATTATAATAAATGGCCGTGGTCAGAATGAGGACGGTAAGGTAAAACCGGTAGAGCTTCAGGTTGTTCTTAAAGAGCATCCAGGAGAGCTTAAAGGCGTTCATTCCTCTCACCCCCCAACAAGGCCACCATATTGAGAATCTTTTTGAAGAACTCTTCGGCGTTGCCGTTGGTCTCCAATTTACCGCTGATCATCCCGTCTTTTAAAAACATTACCCGGTCGCAGTAACTGGCGGCGGACGCATCATGGGTTACCATTACCACCGTGGTTCCGTACCGGTTTCTGACATTGCGGAAACAGGCCAAAAGCTCGGACGCCGCTTTGGAATCCAGGGCGCCGGTAGGCTCGTCGGCAAACAGTATTTTGGGCTCGTTGACCAGAGCCCGGCAGACTGCCGCTCTTTGCCTTTGTCCGCCGGAAAGCTGGTAAGGATATTTGTTCAACTGGCTGTCGATGCCGAACAGCACGGTTAGCTCCTGGACCCTGCGCAGGATTGTTTCCGCTTTTATATTATTCAAGGTGAGGGGCAAGGCAATATTATCCCGGATGGTCATATTATCCAGTAAATTGAATTCCTGAAAGACAAAACCGATGACCTCCCGCCGAAACAAGGCCAGTTCCTTTTCCTTAAAAGCTGCGGTCTCTCTGCCGTCAATGACGACCCGGCCTTGAGTGGGCATGTCAATGGTGGAGATAATATTCAGCAAGGTCGTTTTCCCGGAACCGGACGGGCCCATGACCGCCACAAACGCCCCCGCTTCAATTTCAAAACTGACCTCATGCAGGGCCCGGCAGACAACGCCCTGCTCACCGTAAAGCCTGGTCAGATTCTTTACCTCAATGATCGCCGTCATAAAATTTCCTCCTTGTCGTTGCCATGCTTTGCGCTTAACATTTGCTTTTATTGTAGGATTCCTTCTGCTCCGGTTCCATCGCTGGCAATGACATTTCGGAAGTAGAATGTGACTTTTTGGTCACTTTAGCTGCGCTGGCGCTGCATATAATCGGACAGTTTATAAAAGGATAAAACGAATTCGGTATAAACCCCTTGCTCGCTCCGTACTTCCAGACCGATTCCCAGGGTGGCGGCCATTTCTTTGGCGTAGTACAGGCCCATTCCGGTGGACTTAGTGCTGCTTCTGCCGTTGCTGCCGGTGAATCCTTTATCAAAGACCCGGCCGAGTTCCTCCGGGGGAATGCCCATGCCGTTGTCTCGCAGATGCAGATTGTATCCCCATTCGTCTTCCTGCCCGCTGACCGCTAATTCGCCGTTTTCTCCTGTGTACTTGCTGCTGTTGTTGAGGATTTGCGAGACGATGTAATGAATCCATTTTTTATCGCTGATAAAATGATACGGCCTGACCTTGCTCTGAATACTGATACCCTTGGTTATAAAAAATTCGGCGTTATCACTGATCGCCTCTTTAACGACCTGTTCCAGGTCGACATTTTCGGAAATGATATCCTCGCTGTAATGATTGGCTCTGGTGATGGATAAGGCTTGATTAATCCGGAATTTCATCTGTTCAACCTGAAATAGCAATTTGTTGGCGATATCCGTTTCATTTTCCAACCGGTTCACCGCCATCTCACAGACGGAAAGGTTCACTTTCAAGTCATGGACGGTCTGGGTCAGATAATCTTTCAGATCGTTCATTTTCTGTCGATAATCGCTTTCTTTCCGGCTGAAGCCGTTATTCTTATATTCCAGCAGTTCTTTCATCAGACTGATTCCCGGGACACTATTCCCGGCTGAGGCTGAAGGCTCACGGAAGAGCCAGTCGATCTCCCGGCCCTCGGCCATTGTCCGCCTGATTTTCCTATAGGCTGCATTCAGCCGCCGATAGTGAAAATAATACCCCGCAGCAGCTACAAATATTATCAGTAAATCCAGATAAAAAATCTCCCCCAGAGTTTGGTCCAGAGGAGTGCTGGTCAATAAAATCAGATTGATCAGGATAATAATCCCCGCCTGACTGGCGATCCATTCCCATTGCCCCTTGATATAGGCTGTCGTCTTCATAAAACCGCATACCCCATTCCCTTTTTGGTGGTGATAAACGACTGCAGTCCCAGCTCCTCCAGCTTAAGCCTGACCCGATTGACATTAACCGTCAGGGTATTTTCATTGACATAGATTTCATCGTCCCATAGACTCCTCATCAAGGCTTCCCGCGTGACTATTTTCCCCTGATTCTCCATGAGCAGTCTTAAAATCTTCAGTTCGTTTTTGGTCAGCTCGCATTTCTGGTTATCATACTCCGCCGTCGCTTCCTCCAGATGAACGGTAAGTCCCCGGCAGCGAAGAACACGGGACTCCTGAAAACTATATTCATAGGCCCGGCGGACGACCGCCTGAAGCTTGGCTACCAGGACGGCATTGTCAAAGGGCTTGGTCAGGTAGTCGTCACCGCCGTTGTTCATTCCCATTATGACGTCCATACTGCTGTCCCGGGAGGAAATATAAATGATGGGGACCGCGGAAATTTCTCTGATTTTCTTACACCAATGAAAGCCGTCAAAGCGGGGAATATTGACGTCCATCAAAACAACCTGCGGCTCTGCGGCCAGAAACTCATCCAGGATGTCGTCAAACATTTCCGCTCTCCGGACTTCGTACCCCCACTTCACCAGCAGCTTGGAGATTTCTTCAGCCAGCATGGCGTCGTCCTCAACCAGATATATGCGGTATCGTTCTTTGCTTATCATCTTATTGGCCTCACTCATTTCATTTTTAGTTTAGCACAGATTAAAGCTGACCGGATTCGGTACCTTACTCAGTCATATCAGTTCCTTTTAATTAACCTATAAATTTATTCTTGCGGTAAAGAGCAATATCATACAAGAATCTATTGATGCCTGGTCATATCCCTTCCTCGTAAAAATGCTCATATCCACCGTCATTGCCTTTTTGGTAGCACATCTCATAATATCCGCTGTCGGCACATTTTTCGTTCCGTCTCATACAGCAGCCGCATCGTTCAGGATAATTCAGGCATTGGTATTTATCCCAAAAAAGGCTGGGGCTTCGATAGAACCTTCCGCCGGTATCCCGCTGGCCTATATATTTTCCTTTTCTGTAATCCCCGTTTTTAAAAACCATATAAAAAAACAACTCCCTTTTTATATTCAAAGTGTACTTAAGGAGCAGTTTTGCTTGCTCTCGGTTCAACCAACCCGATAAGATAACTGTCATCTGAAAACGGATCATCCACCCGCATTAAATATAGCCTCTGCCGCGCGTCGGCGTAATCCTTCCAATTGTCGGCAAGATAAGGGCTTGTGTACAGTTGGTACAGCATCGTCATACAGACCTTGCTTTGCTGCGTAACCGCCTCCCGGATTGAATTGCCCGGCACAACGAAGGTTTCAAGCACATTGAGGAATTCCTGGTTTACGGCTTTAGCCAGGTCCCTTGTTCTATACGGATGCTCCTCGTCTGGCGGAATCCCCCGGTGCAAAAGCAATGCCCCGTCAAATTCATGATACGGCAGGTTGAGCTCGCGCGGGCGCAATGCGTCCAGCGCTTCAAGCGCCTTTTCCCGGATATCATCATTAACCGATACCGCTTGTTTTAAGTATTCTTCGCTACAAAGCCAATGGTCTGTTTTCGTGCTTATCCGCTTTTCAAAAAAATCATCGTAGGGGTTCAAATCGACTTCAATCCTGCTGTGGGCTGAAAAATCACCTTTCTCCGCGAGCCCCTTTTGGAACAGCAGCAACTCGCGCGTGGCGTAATCCAGGCGTTTGTCGTTGGTATCCATTTTCCTCAGCGTCTCTATATTCTCCGTACGCCTCAGCAAATCCGCCGCTAATTGGGTGTACCTGCGCCATTTTCTACACCAGCAACGTTTTAAATAGCATTGGGTCAGCTCCAGACACTTAATCCGAAGCATTTTCGCGTGAGTATGATCTTCTTCATCGTCACAGGCCCACGCCGCGCAAAGATACGCGCGGATCGCACCGGACGTGTCTTTTGTATGCTCGCAATACAGCGCGCGTTTTTGAAAGATCAGCGCAATTACGGGCAGATCGGCATCTGCCCCGCCATATATCCGCAGCAGCGTTTCTTTTTTCATATGCGGCCTTTTACGTATATCATCCGCGACATATCCGCAATGCGGACATTCCATCAGCCACAGCCCCATCGTTGAACGCAGCATCTCCGATGGCCGGAAATCAAGATCCGGTTCATCAAAAGCACTTACCGACATCATTTTAGCCTGCTCGCTGTTTTTCCCGCAGAAGGCGCATTTTACAGTAACGTTTTCGATTGTGCTCATCCGTACAGCCTCCATTTTTATATCACCGGCTCTTGCCGCACTTGGCACAGACGGTTTCAGTCCAGCTGCTCAGCAGGATTACGCCGCCATCATCCTTCTCATCGTAATGACGCGTTTCAACCCAATCATGCTGTTCAAATCCGCAGCGGCCGCAGATACAACCGACAAAATGATGGCCTGTGCATTGGCACTGTATGGCTGTCAATATATCAGTATCCGACTCAATTGACGCGATCCTGCCGAGCAAACCTTGATTGCTGATTCTTCGAACCGCCGCTATTTTTTTCCATTTTATGGTGCTGCTTTGTGCAAATTCCGCCAGTAAGCGCTGGTCGTTTACTCTATTCAAGGCGGCGTCAACGGTAACAAAGTAATCAAGCTGGTGGGCAATATACAATAGTTTATCGGGATTATTGATTTTTTTGATTGCCCATATTTGTTCCTGTACGCTATTCAGCTTCAACGCCCGGGTAAGCCATAGCTCTTCGCGTTTTTTTTTGATACGATCCCATAGCGCCATTTTCATCACTCCCTGTCGTTGTTTTCATCTATAATCACATATTCGTGGTCAAACACCGCGGTGCCCTCAGTAAAAATATCCTGCGGAAAAAAGGAAGGGATAAAAATTACATTTTTCCTCCTCGTGACCGTCATTTTTTCCCTGAGCCTTTCGAGCTCCGCACTCGATTGAGCCGCAGCCGCAGTCAATACCAAACAGATGAGATACGCGATAATAATAAAAATACAGATCCGCCGCCCAAAGCCGTCTATACGCGGTTTCATGAATGACGGCCTATCTCGCCGTAATATCTTTTCAGCATATATAATGTCGCCTCACCGCCGCGGTTCATATAATTCAGTCCTTCCCAGATATCGTCAAAGAACCCCGAAATACCTTGCAGCAGCACCGGTTGCTGAGAAATAAGACAGGATTCCGTATCGTCCCGTCTTCTTTTGATCAGCACATGACGGTCCTCCTTAATCAGGCAATGAGCATGCCTGAAAGCCAAGGGAAAGGTGTTTGTAACCCGGATTGAGAAATTAGGGAATACGGTTAAATAGTGCATATATCCCTCCAGCATCTCAAGGCATATGCTTGTATTGATCCGCACTTCCCCTGTTTCCAGAAGATCCTCACCGAACATCACGCAGCTTCCCTTCTCCGCTACCGCATCCAGCAGCGGCAGGGGTATCAGCTCGCGTAACGGCATACCGTACTTCAGGTTACCGTCCATTGCCTCTTTGCGTTCACAGAACTCATTTAACCGCCATTCAAACACTTCCCCTTCATACCCCTGGGCTACAAGAAAATGCTCAAATCCACCCGCCGACATATACAGCGGGCTGAACCCGTCCCGTATAATCGACAATCCTCCGCCCTGCTCATAACTTTCTTTCGACATGCTTTGGAACCGCCGGCTCGTGCTTTGGCCCGGCAAATCAAACAGCGGCTGGGAACGGGCGATGGTTTCTATAAAATTCCTCCCAGCGTCATGGACATAGGTCTTTTCCTTTATCAGCAATGCAGCCGGAGGCGCTGAAGAATCCGCAAGTATGGTGATTGTCATTACGCAGCGTCCCGGTATAATCACCATTGTCTCCTCCGCAAAAGGAACCGTATCTTCATATGCCACGGACACCTCAATATCCTGATTGACGATCTGGGTAATATAGGTGATGAGCGTTTTTGACGGCTGTATATTTTTATTTGACAATGACAGCAGTATCCTGAAGCGAATACCAAAGGTATCCATTGAGTTTTTGATAAGATGAACGAAAGAGTCGCAAGTCGCCACGCTTTCACCCGATAGGCGCATATATACGAGCGCGCCTTGCTCCAGCTTGGCCAGGAGCGAGCTTAATCGCAATGTAATGTCTGTTATTCCGGCTATTGCCATATAATCGCCGCTGTAAATCCTGTTTTGATTGGCCCCGGCAAGGGGGGAATTCAGTAAGCCGGAGATATCGTCGTTTGGATCCGTAACCAGCCATATCCTGAGCGCGCGCTTCATCTCCGCAACGGATAAAAAATCTCCCTTAATGCCGTATTCATGAAACCTTTTCTTGAACCACTCCATATCTTCCGCCGTGAGTTTACGGGAGAATATATAATCCGCCAAGGGTTCCAAATACTTTGAATTCACGCCCAGCAGCCTTTCATGGTTCATCCATCGTGTAATCATGGATGGATGAAGATTCAGCGCGGCCGCGACCGTTTTGTTTTTTATTTCAAAACGCTCCAGCACAGTGCGCAGGTTTTCGCTATTTCTTCTCATAAGCATCCCACCCTTAATAGACAGCTTACGCTGTCATATTGCCAAATACGGATATCCCTTGGCGGCAAGATCGGCAATAATGCACATCTTCAGATAGTAGCCGCCGACAGGCCGCGGAACAAAGCAACCGATATCGACGGGCAGGCTCGTGGCGGCCAGCTTATCTCCCACGCGCACATACCCTGCGGCGGTAATTTGTTCTTCTTTATCCGAAAACAACTTGATACCGTCCTCCGCGGATATGCGCAAAATCCCCTGAACCTCGCCGTCCTTGAACCGGATTCGATCCATGCCGTCCGGACAATCGTATAAATACACATGGTTGAATTCATTGTCGGTCAGTACCGCCGTTCTGCCAATGTTGATCCGGATGCCCAGCGGCCGCAGATCCTCAAACGCAACGCCAAGGCCCAGTTCTTCTTGGATTTCCCTTACGCCGTCGCCGGGTTCTTCCTGATAGCTAAGGTGCCCCGCCGCTGTGATATCAAGCAAGTTCGGATAATCCTTTTTAGATGCGCTTCTCTGCTGGAACCAGAGATATGCCGTATCCTTTCCGTCAATACACTCCCGCTGCATAAACCAGCAGTGAAAGGTTTCGTGCCAAAGCCCGTCCCGGTGAACGATGCTGCGCGGCATGATTCCCACCGGCCGGCGAAGCTCGTCATATACGTTCAGATACTCTTCGCTCATCACTTCATCCAATGAAAAAGCAGGTATATTCAGTACCTCGCAAAGCCGCTCGGCACCTTCATTTTGCATATATTCAGTCACACGGTCATACTTCCTTAATGCGTTTAAAAATATGATATCCGTGATCTTTTGCAGAGCAGCCATCCGTACGTAGTGGTTAGGATCTTTGCACACGATTTTTTTCAGTATGCTCTCGTTGGTTAACGCTTCAACCGCACTCTTGCGCACACTGGGAAAGTCCTCATAACGGTCGGAACCATACCAGTATTCATCCACCGCCGGTTCATCGCTTTCGTCATAGGTCCATTTTCGCCACTCATATACACCGATCAACTCAGTATCTTTTATCCCGTTCAGTTTTTGGACAGCGGCTCTTTGAATGCTGTAATCGGTTTCGCCCAGGGCGATATCGTACAGATACTGGATATCGGTAATACCGTTTATTTCTTCCACGCTTCTCGGTTTGTCCGGATTACTTTTCATGGATATCCCTCCCATATGAATACTGTTGTTGTTTATGATCTCTTATATATCCAATATATTTTTTGTCAACTATTATGTCAATCAAACTTGACAATTTGACAAATTGACAAGGTGTCAAGTTGAATGGGTTTGGCAGGATATCTGGTCTGTCCGTATATAATCCATTGCATATAATACGGGATCATTCTTGCTATATGTTTTACTACTATACCTATAGGTTTTTCCCTATTCAAGCCACTATTTTTCATCCCGCTAAAAAGCCGGGGCTTCATCCCCCGGCTGTCAAATCTATTTACGTTAAATCCCTATGCTATGGAACATGCCGCCTCAGCAGCTTCAGCGATAGCGTCGATGGCCTGTCTGACGCTTGCCGCATCACCAATTACGTATATCTCAGGTACTTTGCCTTCTTCTGGTCCGGACATATGTCAGCTAAAATATACGGCCCTGTTCATTTAAGCTGCTGAGCATTCTGGAAGAAATCTTTCCAGGGGTCATTGCCGCTGATCCTCTGGAGCGCCTCCGCCATATTGACGCCGTTGGGAGCCACCGTGTCCAGTTCATTCCACGCGATAGGCATGGACACCCCGGCCCCTTTTCTCGCTCTTATGGAATAGGGGGCAATGCTGGTAGCACCTCTGCCGTTGCGAATCCAGTCTATGAATATCTTGTTGGCGCGCTTGGCCTTTCTCACATTGCTGGTGTAACGATCGGGCCACTTCTGCTCCATCACTTGGGCGACACGCCTGGCAAAATCGTAAAATACCTCCCAGGAAACGGTCGGTTCTAGAGGTACGACCACATGGTACCCTTTGCCGCCGCTGGTTTTGAGATAGGAATTCAGAGAAAGCTCGACAAGAATATTTTTCATATCCCGTACCCCCTGGCGCACCCTGCTCAGATCCATTCCTTCATCCGGGTCCAGATCAAATACCATTATATCAGGCTTTTCCAGCTCGTCGACCCGGCTTCCCCAGGTATGAAATTCCAGCGTTCCCATTTGCGCTTCGTAGATAAGCCCGGATGCGTTCTCAATATAGAAATAGTCTTCCTTTTCTCCGTTGCTGGCGGAAACAGGGATGGTGACGACTCCTTTGCTGCTCGGCCCAGGGTGTTTCTTATAAAAGCAGGTCTGTGATATGCCTTTGGGGCAGCGTACAATGCTGAGAACCCGGTAGCTCACATAGGGCAGCATGCGCTCTGCCACCTGGGCGTAATACCGGCTCACATCACCTTTGGTGATTGCAGTTTCTTCAAAGATCACCTTGTCCGGGTTGCTGATCTTGATTCCTTCAATGATGATACGGTTGTCGTTTGCTTTCATGGGTCTCTCCTCTTCTTTGGGGATAACTGGGACTATATTTCGTCATCCGCTCTTTCCCGTTTTATATCCCGAGGATCCTTATCCGTCCGCAGGCCTTGGAAGCTGGCCTGCCTTAACAGATTCTCCCCGGTCCATCCGGCAAATTTGATTTCCGCCGCCAGTTCAGGTTCAAGCCAGGTGATATTTTCACTCGTCCTGGACTTGGGCGCAAGTTTGAAAGGGCTCTCCCTTCTCTTTATGTTTGCAAATCTTTGCTCCAGCTCGTTCCTGCCTGCTTCGCTCAGGCCGGTGCCGGTACGTCCGGTATAGATCAATTCGCCATCTTCATACACGCCCAGAAGAAGGGAGCTTACTCCGCTCGTTCTTTTATCGGAAAGAGTATAGCCTCCGATGACGAATTCCTGCCTTTTAGCGCATTTAAGTTTGATCCAGTCGCCGTTTCTGGCTGCGCTGTAGACGGAATTGACTTTTTTGCCGATTATCCCCTCCAGGCCTGCCTCACAAGCCGCGCGGAAACTTTCCTTGCCCTTTCCTCTCACATGCCGGCTGTAGTGGAGGTTATTGGGGGCGTCTTTCATCAAAGCTGCAAGGGTCTCCTTCCGGTCAAGCAGGCGATGTCCCCGGAGGTCCGCCCCATCCAGCGCCAGGAGATCAAAGACGATATAGGTCAGGTTTTGGACTTGGGGATTTTTCATATAGTTCTGCAGAGCCTGAAAATCCGTCCTGCCCGCTGCGTCCGTAATGGCCATTTCGCCGTCCAGAACCATCGCCCTGCCGCCAGCCCAATTAATGAGGGAATAGGCGAGATCCTGGAACAGATCGGTATAATCATTGCCGTTCCTGGTGATGAGCCGGACGCTGCTGCCTTCAATATAGGCCAGGATCCTGTAGCCGTCGTATTTCAGCTCATAGAGCCAGTCCTCACCTTGAGGAAGCATATCGACTAATTGAGCCAGCTGCACGCCGGTACTGCTGAAGGGGTTGAGCGTGATCTTTTCGTCCTCCCCGGCTTCAATTTCCGTCATGGTGCGTCCGGTTCTGAGGCTGGTGGTAAACTCAGAAATCCCGTCGCCGGTTTGGGCATACTCATCTTTTTCTTTAAGTAAAAGCCAGTTATCCTTCGTCTCCCCCGCTTTCTTTTTCAAGCGCACCAGAGCCCACTTTCCCTTCAATCTTCTTCCTTTCAGAACAAACTTCAGCATACCATCACGGAGCCCGTCAGCCACATCCCCACAGGGCTCCCAGCAGCCTTCATCCCAGATCATGACGACTCCGCCGCCATATTCTCCTTTAGGAATTGTCCCCTCAAAGTTCCGGTATTCCAAAGGATGCTCCTCCACCTGTATGGCGAGCCTCTTGTCCCGGGTATCATAGGAGGGGCCCTTGGGCACTGCCCAGCTCAATAGGGCCCCGTCCCATTCCAGACGGAAATCATAGTGATCTCTGCGGGCCAGATGGTGCTGGACGACAAACCTCAGATCTGTTTGAGCAATTTCTGTTCTGCCTTCCGGTTCCAGGGTTCTGGCAAAATTCCTTTTCTGGTTGTACGGGTTAAGTTTTTCAGCCATAAATTACGCCGTTCCTTCTCTTTTTGGGCCTTCTCCGCACTGCTTTTGAACTCCATGGGCATATCTGACTTTGCTTCGCAAGCAACTGTGAATAGTATACCCAAATTGCATTATCAGGAAGAACATATAATATTGATTATTGATTCTGCAATATTTTACGGTACGTCGAGTTGGATAGCATAAGACTGACAACATTATTGCCGCTTGCCTTTTAGTTTTCTCTGTTGTGCTGCTCAGTCCATAAAAAGAGGCTATGCTGGGCAAAAAACAATAGCCTCGTATGCTCCTGGTTTTTATATAAAAAAATTAAATTCCAGTTAAAATTTCATGATGATAAATTCCTTCCCGGCGTTCTGAAATAGTGACCATCTATACATTACTGTTGGTATAGGCAGCCCCCCGGTTGTTTCTTATATCAGTTATCAATGCATGCTATTTTGGGGCCGGATCAGGGGTCATTTTGTTTTATAATTTTTTCAGACCAGGTTTTTCAAAATTTCATGATAGCGTATGGTTGCCAATTCACTTGGTTTACCCTGCTGACAGAAGGAGAGTCCGGCAAGTTTCCGATTAACGCGTTGTACCACAATCTGACCATTGACCGTTTTGGATTCCAGCGTTTTTAATGCCTCAAGAAAACGCTCATCATTCTTGGCCCTATTGTAAAAGGACAAAACATAAACATAAA
Organism: Syntrophomonas sp. UBA4911; assembly: GCA_002398105.1. GTDB lineage: Bacteria > Bacillota > Syntrophomonadia > Syntrophomonadales > Syntrophomonadaceae > UBA4844. The sequence goes on along the minus strand of DHCD01000108.1, from coordinate 25,785 downwards.
CAAAGAGATTATAATTACGAAAAGGATATTCGACCTGCATAAACAGTGTGCCTATGCCATAGTGACATGGGCCAATCGGCTTGCGGATTATCCAATGCTCAAGCAAGAAATCCACCGCTCTGTCAAGTACCGGTTCTTGGTTGAGATAATCGCTGAAACGGAACGCATTCAGGACTATGAGTGTCGGGAAAGGGTTTGAATACTCCGTTTCCGGGCCCCGGCCGAAGCTGAACTTCTTGCAGCGCCAGCCGCCGTCAGTATACTGGATGTCCAAAAGATGCCGGAAGGTTTTTTGCAGCCTTTCATCCGCAGCATACCCCATGTGGCAAAGGGTATTGGCTGCATGGGCGGTTTGACACGGATATATGCCGCCCTGGGGGTACAGTTTGAAACGTCCATCCTGTCGCCAGGTACTGAAAATCAAATCAGCAGCTTGTTTCAGCAGAGGTTCGGCCGGTTCCATCCCTAATTCCAGCAAGAGAAGCACGCTCTCCAGTGTTGAGAAAGGAGATCCTTTTAACAGGCGTTTGTCCGGTGTGGTCCAAAGCTCGCCTCCATTATCGTATCTGTGCGCCAATATTGCTTCAACATCCGCTAAATATTGCTTCTCAACCGCCATTCCCTCACCTCCGCTGGTTTACATCCCTATTTCTATTTATTCTTCTATCACTTATGCCAATATTCCTCTGTCATCAGCCTTATAGCCTCTCAATCCGCACCAGCTTTTCTGTCTACCTGAGGATAAAAAGATGCCAATTGAACCTAGTGGGGCTTTAGAGGAAAGTCAATACCTTACCCATTATAGGATTTCCACATAGCCTTCCGTTCCATTTACCCGGATTCTCTGTCCGTCTCTTATCAACTTGGTGGCATTTTCCACTCCGACAACTGCCGGCAAGCCATATTCACGGGCGATAACTGCTCCATGGGTCATCAGCCCGCCGACTTCGGTGACCAGGCCTTTTATGGATACAAACAATGGTGTCCAGCTGGGGTCGGTAAAGGCGGTGACTAATATATCGCCAGCTTCCAGAGCAGCCTCTTCCATGTTTAAGATAACACGTGCCCGTCCCTCTATAACTCCGGAGGAAACAGGCAGACCTGCAATAGCATCGGATGAGAGATTTTCTCGTTTGTACTCACCGGCGATGATTTCACCGTCAGACGTGATAACACGTGGCGGAGTTAGTTTTTCATATAATTTATACTCGCCTTTTCTTTTGCTTATGATCTGGTAATCCAGTTTATTGGTGCGTACGGCTTCGCCAAGTTCTGCAAAAGTAAGATAGTAGATATCTTCTTTTTCCTGAATAACGCCCGTTTGTATGAGTTGTTCGGCTTCTTGCAGTAAAGCCTGCTTATAAACGAAGTAACGGTTAATCATGCCGTATTTGGGATATTCCCTAAACCCGCTGAAATTCCGGATCAGGTCAATCATGCATTTTGTTTCTTGGGCTTTTGGTTCACCATCCGGTAATTGCTGCAATCGCTTTAGTAACTCTTGTTCCTTTTGCCAAGCAACACGCCGCCCTTGCTCAAATTTCCGCTGTCCGGCATCAGGCGCAAAGTGTTTGATGTTACTGAGAATCATGGGGACAAGGATAATTGGTCTTTCGCTCCAACGGGTTTTCGTAATATCAATTTCTCCGGCACAGCGCATTCCGTATTGGTTGAGATAAGCAGAGACAGCGTCTCGGGTTTCCTGTCCGCCATCAAACTCAACTATTTTCTCTAAAAAGTTATCATCTTTTACCTGCTGTAAATAAGCAATTACTTCCGGATAAGGACGAATCACATCGGCCACATTGAGTAGCGCCAGACCCATTTCCGAAGTAATATTGTTGGGTACGGATTGAGAAAGGGTATCGGCTGCGTTTTTTTCACCCAACCACTCTTCCATTTTTTCATTAATCCAGATGTAAGCATCCATAGCAGCCATATATACAGCCGAACTTTGCGGGTCGAATAAAATCTTCTTTAACTCCTGGATATCTTCCAGGATAAAATCAAATAAGTCTGATCCTGATTTTGTTTGGATGTTTTGTTTTAACTCTTCTATTGATGTTTGACTGCGTTTAATCAAATCAGAAACGAGGGCCGGATCGTTTTCGATTTGAGTACGAAAACCCACAGTCGATATAACTTTATTGCTTTTACCGGGAACTTTTTTCTTATCATCCGGTAACGATTGGATAAAATCTCCTCGCTCTATGAAGGTCATAAGGGCGTCTTTGATGAGCGGATCGCCACCCAGGGTATTTAATAAAATTTCTCTGGTGGCAGGCGAAGCCAGATTCTGGCTTACATCAGCAAACAGCCTTCCGCCGGCCTTACACATGGGGGCAGGAGTCGTTAACAGGAAAAAAGACAATCCTAATGGTTTTATAGGGTCGGTCATCATTTGCTGATGCCCGACCGATACATAAACGTGATTTTCTTGGGTCTTCGCTTCGGGGATGGGGTACAAAGTAGTGATGGGCCGACTCTGGACAATGTAAAAGGTATCGTCAGCCAAACACCATTCGATGTCCTGGGGGCAACCGAAGTGTTCTTCGATTTTTCGGCCCAGGCGGGTGAGGCTCAAAATCTGCTCATCCGTCAGCGCCGGCCTGTTCTGCCGCTCAGGCTCAACCTCCTGTGCTTGCGTCCCCCCATCTTTTAAGGCATAAATAGTCAGCTTCTTGGTGGATATTTTCTTATCAATAACCTTGCCGTTACGCACTTTATAGCTATCAGCATTCACCAGGCCGGAGACCAGGGCCTCGCCAAGACCGAAGCCGGCGTCAATGGATAGAACCTTCCGATTAGAAGTGACGGGATCGGCAGTAAACAGGATTCCTGCCGCCTGCGGAAAGACCATCTTCTGTACAACCACGGACAGATATACATTTCGGTGGTCGAAACCGTTTTGCAGGCGGTAGGTTACTGCCCGCTCGGTAAACAGCGATGCCCAGCACTTGCTGACATGCTTTAAGATCGTCTCTTCACCTATAATGTTTAAATACGTGTCCTGCTGTCCGGCAAAGGAAGCCGTCGGTAAATCCTCGGCTGTGGCGCTGGATCGTACGGCATAGGCATTTTTTTCTCCAAGCTTTAAGAGGTGGCGGATGATCTCTTCACTAATATCTTGCGGGATGGCTATCTCTTCAATGACCCTGCGCATCTCACCGCTAAGTTCACCGATTTTATCCCGATCTTCCATCTTAAGGAGCGATAACTGATCAAGCAATTGTTTAAGCGCCGGCGTTTCCCCCATGACTCTTTTAAAGGCTGCAGTGGAAATACAAAAACCATCCGGTACACGGATGCCTTCAATTCTGGCCAGTTCCCCCAGGTTCGCGCCTTTTCCCCCAACAACCGTGTGTTTTGTTTTATCAATATCATGAAAACCAAGCACATAGGGACTCATAGGTTTACCTTCTTTGGCGATTTCTTCTTTGATAATTTTGATGCCATCCTTTCCATAATAATCCTTTCCAACAAATCGTATTAACATACTATTGGATTATAGCAGCAGCAAATGGGAACAAATAGTCTGCATTTACAATTTTTTGTATGTTATAATAAAGGTGGAAGAGATTTAATCTTCATAAGAAATAAGCCTTAAAGACGCTAACCCGATGCAAAGGTACATCCTTTTATAAGCAAATGAAAACAGTTATTTAACGAGCTGAAATATTTAATATGCAAAGCTCGAGATAGGCAATTTCGTAATTGGTTCCGGCATAATAAACGTCATAATCGTAGATTTCCGCCAAAAAGCCGGGGGGCTTTATCCCCCGGCTGTCTCAAATCTATTCGCGTTAAATCGGCTATGCTATATGGAACATGCCACCTCAGCAGCTTCGGCGATAGCGTCAATGGCCTGTCTGACGCTTGCCGCATCACCAATTACGTACAGTTCAGGTACCTTGCCTTTTATCTTTGCTTCCAGCGGGTTATGAGAAGCAGTACCCATAGCCAGTACTATGCTGTCAAATCCGGTAATTTTCTCTTTCCTGCCATCCTTTTCATATACCACTCCATCGTCTAAAAACTCAACCACCCTGGCGCTGGTTATGCGGTCGACTTCAAATTCCTTTAGCCGCCTGAGCAGATGAATCCGGTGAACATCATGCATGTCCAGGGCAATATCAGGCTGCATTTCTATGATGCTGACTTTGCGGCTGTGCTCCGCCATGAAATCAGCGGTCTCGGCGCCGATGAGACCGCCGCCCGCCACCAGCACTTTATAACCTGGAATGGCCTTCCCTTCCAGCACATCATTGGCTTTGATAAATTTGGGATTGTCTATGCCGGGTATTTCAGGAATAAGCGGAACTCCGCCAGTAGCTAAAATCACTACATCCGGCTTTTCTTGGGCAATGAGTTCCGGAGTAACTTCGGTGTTCAACTTGTATTCCACCCCGAACTTGCGACCCTGGGTAATATAATATTTGATCGGTGTGGTCAATATGGTTTTGGCAGACGGTATAGCCGCTATTCTGAAAGCGCCGCCCAGTATATTTTGTTTTTCATACAGAGTTACCCGGTGGCCCCTCTTGGCCGCAATCCAGGCCGCTTCCAAACCGCCGGGACCGCCTCCTGCGATCATAACCTTTTTAGATTTTTTGGCTGCTGCGATCTTCATGGTCTCTTCTTTCCCGCAGAAAGGATTGACCAGGCAGGAGCATTTCCTGATCTCTTTATTAAAGATATAGGCGGCGCATCCCTGGTGACATGCAATACAGGGAGCAATATCTTCAAGCGCGTCACCAGCCACCTTATTCGGCCATTCCGGCTCAGCCAGCGATTCTCTTCCCAAAGCAACCAAATCGGCCTGGCCGGTGGAAAGAATATCTTCCATTAAATAGGCATTATTAAGCCTGCCTACCACAATGCAGGGAATTTTTACCGATTTTTTGATTTGTTCCGATTGTTGCGCAATATATCCCACCGGTGTGGCTTCCGTCGCCCATAGCCATTCGTAGCTGCCATAAACGCTATTACTGATATCCAGAGCATGGACGCCTGCATCCTCCAATATTCTGGCCACTACCTTGCTTTCCTCAATCGTTCTGCCCCCATATATTCTCTCGTCGGCACTAAACCTGAAGATGAGATTGAATCCGTTGCCGCATGCTTTTTTTATCGCTTTTACGATTTCAGCCGGGAACTTCATCCTACCCTCAAAGTCCCCTCCAAACTCATCGATTCTCTTGTTTGAATAAGCCGACATGAATTCTGCTACCAGATATCCATGGGCGCCGTGAATTTCAACGCCGTCTAATCCGGCTTCCTGCGCTCTTACCGCTGCGTCCCGGAATTGTCCGATAATTTCCCATATCTCTTCGGTCGTTAGTTCCCTGGGCATTTCGCCGATACCGAATCTCTCCAGCAGGGGATCCATAATAGCAATCGGAGCCACCGGAGCCCCTGGTCCGGCGATATCTGTCGTGGTCTGCCTTCCGGCATGGTGAAGCTGGGTTACGATCTTAGCCCCATATTTATGGCAGTTTTCCGCCATTTTTCTCCATCCGTCAATCTGCTCGTCACACCATAGCCCCGGCTCGTTCCAAATGGCTCTGCCAATAGGAGATACAGCGGTTACTTCGCCGATTATCAATCCAAAGCCGCCCTTGGCTCTGGCGGTATAGTAATCTATAAATTGCTGTGTAGGTATACCCTGTTCAGTCGCATAATTGGTGCCCATCGGAGGTACCACAAAGCGGTTTTTTACTTCCATTGATCCGATTCTGATGGGTGACAATAATGTAGGAAATTTCATTTAAAGCCTCCTCTTGTTTCATAATCAGCAGCGAATCGCCACATCCGAAAACAATGTGATTAATTTTCCGGGGGGTTTAAACCAGGTTCCGGTCTGTGCAATTCCTATCGGCTTTTTTATTATGCCCCAAGCAAATATACGGTTATACAGCTAAGGACCAGCAGACCATATAAGTCAATCCTTTAGTTTCGGCAAGCTCAATTAACATTTCTCAGACAGCTTTCATAATAATGCGGTGTGAGGAGAAGGGCGATAGAAAAGGTGAACATCAATGTTTAATAATCCATATCACCTTACAGTATTTCCACATACCCTTCCGCTCCGTTCACCCGGATCCGCTGTCCGTCTTTAATCAACCTGGTAGCGTTTTCCACGCCTACTACCGCAGGCAGGCCGTATTCTCTGGCAATTACGGCACCGTGGGTCATCACCCCGCCTACTTCCGTCACCAAACCTTTGACGGAGACAAACACCGGTGTCCAACTGGGGTCGGTATAAGCGGTGACCAAAATATCCCCTTCTTCTATGTTGGCGTCCTCCATTTTCAAAACGACCCTTGCCCGGCCCTCAATGGTCCCGGATGAAACGGGTATGCCCGCCAAAGCACCTTGCGGGATGTTACCGGTATCGTATGCACCGAATAAAACCTCGCCTTCAGAGGTCATTACACGGGGAGGGGTTAATTTCTCATAGACATCGTATTCCTCTTTTCGCTTCGTGATGATGCTGTAATCCAGCCGGTTGGTACGAACCACCTCCCGGAACTCCTCAAAAGACAGATAGTAGATATCCTCCTTCTCTTGGATAACCCCCTTTTGCACAAGCTTAACGGCTTCCTTTAACAAGGCCTGCTTAATGATCCAGTAACGTTCAATCATCAGGTACTTCGGGTATTCCCGATAACCGACAAAATTGCGCAAACGGCTGATCATCTTCCTTGTCTTTTTGGCCTTTTGGTTGCCGCCGGGCAGCTGTTCCAAACGTTTTAGGAGATCCTGTTCCCTCTGCTTCCCTTCCCGCAGGCCCTGCTCAAATATGGTGTTATGAGCCCCCGGCTCAAAGTTTTTAATGTTGCTGAGAAGCATGGGGACGAGGGCGGTCGGCTGTTCGCTGAAGCGGGGCCTGGTGATATCAATCTCTCCGGGACAGCGCATGCCGTATTTTTCAAGATACGTCCCTATGGACTGACTGACAACAGTGCCGCCTTCCAACTTGGCCAAGTCTTCAAAAAAGGTCTCGTCATGGGCGTGTTGAAAATATTTCATCACCGCCGGATATTGCCGGACCACGTCCGCTACATCCAACAGCGCCAGCCCCATTTCCGAGGTAACGTTGGTGGCTACCGATTTGGAAAGCGAATCTGCCGCGCTCTTTTCGCCCAGCCACTTTTCCATTTTCTTATTAAGCCAACTCACTGCATATACCCCGACATAAATCGCCGCCATACCTTGCGGGTCATACATGGCTTCTTTTAATTGCTTATGAGCTTCCATAATAAAAGCAAACAATTCGTCGCCGGACAGGTTGGCCATCTGCCGCAGATCTTTGATAGACGCCTCATTCCGGGACATCAGAGATTGAACCAGGCTTCCGTCGTTGCTGCGGTATATCTTGATAAACTGAACGGGCAGCGCCCATGAAAAATACCCTGACCCCATACTGAAGGCTCTTTTACCGCGTGATAATGATTTCATAAAGGCTTTTCGCTTCATTAAGCTCTTGATCGCGTTATCCATGAGAGGGTCTATTTTACCCGCAGCCATGAGTACTATCTTTTGTCCCGCGGGAGAGGCCAAATCGTGCGCCAGATCAATGAACAGCCTTCCACCGGCTTGAATCAGGGGAATTTCGTCAGACAATAGCTGGAAAAAAGATAACCCCAATGGTTTCATGGCATCGGTCATCATCTGCTGATGACCAAAAGACATATACACGTGTTTTTTTCCATCCTGCGCTTCCGGTACGGGGTAAAGGGTGGTAATGGGACGGCTCTGGACGATAAAGAATTTGTTTTCATACAGGCACCATTCAATATCCTGCGGGCGGCTGAAATAAGCCTCAATGGTTCTGCCCATACGTGCAAGCCGTAAAATCTGCTCGTCGGTCAGCGTCTGCATATTCTGCCGCGCGGCCTCAATTTTTTTCTCTCCCGTACCACCTTCTTTTAAGGCATAGATTGCCAGCTTCTTGGCGGATATCTTCTTGTCAATGATCCTGCCGTCACGTACCTTATAGATATCTGCGTTTACCAGGCCGGAGACCAGCGCTTCACCGAGGCCGAAGCTTGCATCAATGGAGACCACCTTCCGGTTGGACGTGACCGGATCGGCTGTAAACATAATCCCCGCCGCCTCCGGGAAAACCATCTTCTGGATGACGACGGACAGATGGATCTTGCGATGATCGAATCCATTTTGGATGCGGTAGGTCACGGCACGGTCGGTAAACAGCGAGGCCCAGCATTTGCTGATATTTCTCAGGATAGCTTCCTTTCCGATAATGTTCAGGTACGTATCCTGCTGGCCCGCAAAGGAGGCCGTCGGCAAATCTTCAGCGGTGGCGCTGGAGCGTACGGCATAGCCATCTTTTTCACCAAGTTGTACAAGATGACGAGTGATCTCATTTTCGATCTCTTTCGGAATAGCGATTCCTTCAATGACCTTGCGGATTTCGGCGCTGATTTCACCAATACTTTCCCGGTTGTCCGCTTTTAGAAGGGATAACTGATCCAGCAGTGAATTAAACTCCCCGTTATTTCCGATAATTTCTTTATACGCTTCGGTAGTGACGCAAAAGCCCTCTGGCAATTGTATCCCCTTTAATCCGGATAGTTCCCCCAGGTTGGCGCCTTTGCCCCCGGTCATCGCAAGCTTGGTTTTATCAATTTCCTGAAAGCCGAGTACGTATGAATTCATACATATTCTCCTTTCTACGCATATTTTCTTAATAAAGCGTTTTGAGTAAAATCAAATACGTTATAGGTATTTCTCCTTGTAAAAATTCCTTTTAAATAGATTTATATATTCGTCAAATTCTTCGCATAAAGCGTCAAGATCAAGCCCTGTTTTAGGCATTTTGCATAAATACCCATCGGTAAGCAAGGTTAGTATTTTCATGACCAGCTTTGGGTCAATGTCATCTTTAAATTTTGAAGTGTCAGTACCTTCAAAAGCAATTTTGCTTCTCAAGCTTTCACTTTCACTATTTGCAAGAATTGCTTTTATGTTCGCTTTAACTTCATCATCATTTTCAAAATACACACTGTCTAAAAAGGAAAGGATGGCAGGGTGTTTTTTCATAGCCGAAATTTCAATGTTGGCCGCCAGATTAATTCTGGCAAAAAAATCAGTAACCGTATTATCAAACTTTTCATCAAGTTCATTCATGATAATATGGGTGCATAAATCAACCAGGTATAAATACAAAGCCTTTTTTGTGCCAAAGTAATGGAATACCAATGCTTTTGAAATCCCCGCTGCAGCAGCAATATCGCTAACGGAAGTTTTTTTGTAACCGTTAGTACCGAAGCATAGAAGGGCTGCATCAATAATTGTATTTTGTTTCTCTACAGGTAAACTTAAAAAATTTTCCAAGCGACTCACCTCTAAAATGGTATTAACCGATTCGGTCAAGAATAGAATAACTCTACTAACCGATCCGGTCAATAATATTTTTCTATAATTTTATAGAGATATTGTTGATTCTCCAGTCCGTATTCATCCTCGGGCAGGTAATGATTTTCAACGGGAAAAGATACGTATT
>DHCD01000108.1:8061-16231 GCA_002398105.1 Syntrophomonas sp. UBA4911 | reverse complement strand
CGATCCGGTCAATAATATTTTTCTTTAATTGTTATCACAATTAAAGAAAAACTTTCTATAATTTTATAGAGATATTGTTGATTCTCCAGTCCGTATTCATCCTCGGGCAGGTAATGATTTTCAACGGGAAAAGATACGTATTGTTTCGTTCCCATTTTGGTTTCCTATTCTTTTTTATTTGAATCTCTAAAAAGGGCATAAAAAAGTGGAGCATCTTCGTCAGAAATATTCCCGCTGATTTTTTGTATTTAGTTTATAACTCGAAATGAATCAACCAACTCCAAACATAACTTTTTCCTCTTTTCAATTTCCTGTTTGTTTGACCCATACCACCAAACTCAACATATCCAGTTTTTCTCCATGGAAAGCACTCTGTTTGTCAGCATACCTGAACTTATTATTTTCCTATGCTGTTGTATACAGCTAATGCATCGGTAATATTATACTGTTCCGAATGGTGATCTCCTTTTGCACCAGCTGAAATAAGAATATATTCTTGTCTGCCAACTTTGGCAAGACTCGCGAGACATAGACCAGCCTCATCGGTATACCCGGTTTTCCCTCCTAAAAATTCCCCACCAATAATGTTTTGATTTTTGAGTTCTTCAAACATGGTATTATAAAAGGTTATCCCGCCAGGGTGCTTATTAGTGGGTGGTGTGGAATGACGGGATGAAGTAAAGATCTCCCGGAAAGTATCATTTTGCAAAGCATAGCTCAAAAGAACAGCCAGGTCTCTGACTGTTGTGTAGTGGTTTTCATTGTGAAGCCCGGTGGCATTTTCAAAATGGGTATTGTCCATACCAAGATCCGCCGCCGTTTGATTCATTATTTTCACAAAATTCTGCTCTGATCCTGCAATCTGATCAGCAAGTCCGATACAGCACTCCGCGCCGCTCGGCAGCATTACTCCGTATAACAGGTCGATTGCCCTGACCTGCTCACCCGGCTGGAATCCGGCCATTGAGGCATCTGCTTCGTACAGCCCCTGAAATGCAGCATTGGTCAGTTTGATTTCTTTCTTCAGACCAGGTAGATTTTCTATCGCGACAATGGCAGTCATCATTTTAGTCAAAGAGGCAGGATATATTTTTTCTTCGCTGTTTTTCTGCATCAGAACCGCATTATCCGTTAAACTGACCAGAATCGCATTAGGACTGTTGAGCTTAGCGGAAGATAGAGAACCGGAGGAATCGGGTGTTATCTTTGACGAGGGAGCCGGCATAGTTCTATTATCAGAGGGATCGGGTGTTATCTTTAAAGAAGAATACGATGAGCTTTTATCATCATATTCTTCTTTAAAGAGAAGTTGGTTTCCTATAGTAACGATGGATTTATATACCCAAACAGCAATGACAACCGTCAACAGAAATGTTACTAATATGTGCATTCCCGAATTTTTCCTTTTTACTTTTCGTACCATAATAAAACAGCTCCTCATTCTGTGCTGATATTACTTAATCACAGAACAAGGAATCATGTTGGAATTCCATCTTATGAACTTCTTAAGATTTTCTTATACTTATAACGGAAGCTTTACTGTAAATGTCGTATTTTCCGGGTTGCTTTCCACAGAGATAGCTTTTTAAAATTCAGCGTATATTCATGGGTATCCATGTCTAATACCAAGCTGGAAAAGGCAATCAAGTGTTCTTCCTGTTTTGGCTCCAGAATCCTACATGTAGTGGTTGACTTACCCTATTGCCATCAGAACCACTATTAGTCATCAGAATTACCGTATCGACAAGGGATTGCGGCGCAGACTGGATACCAAGCTGATTGCCGGAATATTGCCGCTTAACATTTTGGAAGCGTGAACTCCTTTCCACGCTCCCCTATTTCTTGTTTTATGCCTCAGCTTATATATTTCCGTCAAAAGAAATACAATAGAGCTATGGAGGTGTTATGCGTGGATTATATAACGACCAAAGAAGCAGCGAAAAGTTGGGGAATCACAGACAGAATGGTAGTGTACCATTGCTCTGCCGGGCGTATTAATGGAGCTAAAAAAATGGGGAATACCTGGCTGGTTCCGGCTGACGCTGAAAAACCGGCTGATGGACGATATAAGAGCAGTAAAGTAAAGGATGATGAAAATAAATGAAACGGATATTTTTGGTTGAGGACGATAAGGCAATCGCTAAAAATCTTGTACTTTTGCTCCGCTCGGAGGGATTTACAGTCGCCCACGCCTCTACGCGGGGGGAAGCCCTTACCGCGCTTGCCGGAAATAAATTTGACCTGGCGCTGATTGATATTTCCCTGCCGGACGGAAACGGCTTTACGGTTTGCACGGAAATCAAAGAAGCGCAAGATATTCCCGTCATCTTTCTGACGGCTTCCGGCGATGAGGCGAGTGTTGTTACCGGGCTGAACATGGGCGCGGACGACTATATCACCAAGCCTTTTCGCCCGCGGGAATTGATGGCGCGAATCAGAACCGCCCTGCGAAAAAGCGGACGTTCTCCATCGGCTTTTGAAATCTGTGGGCTTTATGTCGATATGGCAAGCGGCATCGTGAAAAAGGACGGCAGCGAGGTTTTCCTTTCAGCCTTAGAATACCGCTTATTGCTGATGTTTATTAGCAGCCCCAAAAGTATTATCACCAGGAGCAGGCTGCTTGACGAATTGTGGGACGCGGCGGGCGAGTTCGTCAATGACAATACATTGACCGTGTACATCAAACGCCTGCGGGAAAAGATAGAGAACGACCCCGCAAGCCCGCAAATCATTCTGACCGTTCGCGGGACGGGATATAGATTGGGGGACGGGTATGCTTCAGAATAGAGAGTTTCGGCAGTTTGCCATTTTGTTCTTCTTAATAGCCGCCGCCGCTGTGACGCTGGGATTTGCAATCAATAGGTTGGCGGGAATCCTTGCCACCATCTCTGCCGCCGCCTTTGGCACAGCGTTTTTCGCGTTTACCAAAGCCCGATATAAAAACATTGCCCAGATTTCAGAGCAAATTGATCTTGTGCTTCATAACGCTGACCATCTGTATATTGGTGAATCGGATGAGGGCGAACTTTCCATTCTGCAAAGCGAGATAACAAAAATGACGCTGCGTATTCGGGAGCAAAACGCTGCGCTGAAAAAAGAAAAAGAACATCTGGCTGATTCGCTGGCCGACATAGCTCACCAACTCCGCACCCCTCTCACATCCGTAAACCTTATTCTATCATTGTTGGAGAATAACCCTGACGAAAATGAACGCAAAGCATTGATACGGGAAACAAAGGAATTGTTTGTACAGATGGATTGGCTGCTTACTTCCCTATTGAAATTATCCCGCCTGGACGCGGGCATTGTGGTGTTCCAAAGCGAGCGGATAGATGTAAACTCTCTTGTATGCGCCGCGCTTCACCCGTTCCTAATCCCAATGGAACTGCACGATATCAATGTGCAAATAGACGTGCCGAAAGGGATAACCATTCAGGGCGATTCTGGTTGGCTTTCGGAAGCGATTCAAAACATCCTTAAAAATTGCATGGAAAGCGCAGGCGATAGCGGGAAGATTGAGATTGTCTGCACGGACAACCCATTGTTTACCGAGATTACCATCCACGACAGCGGCGCGGGCTTTGAAAAAGAAGATTTACCCTGCCTGTTTGACAGGTTCTATCGTGGGAAAAACCCAAACGCTACCGGATACGGGATTGGATTGGATCTCTGCAGGATGATTATAACACGGCAGGGCGGGACGATTACCGCTAAAAATCACCCGCAGGGCGGCGCCATATTTGCCATCCGTTTCCCTAAGTGACGAATCTCTCACCTGAAAGTCACCGAGATGTAAGTTGAAGGTTCTATTATATGGGTAAACCATGAGAAAGGAAACTCACATAATGGAGTTCTTAAAAATTGAAAATTTATGCAAGGTCTACGGCAAGGGCGATAACCAAGTTACTGCACTTGACCATGTTTCGCTTACCATCGAAAAGGGGGAGTTTACCGCAATCATCGGTTCCTCCGGATCGGGCAAATCCACATTGCTTCACATCATCGGCGGCGTGGACGTGCCGACCAGCGGAAAGGTGTATTTGGACGGGCAGGATGTATATGCGGGGAGCAATGAAAAACTCGCCATTTTCCGCAGGCGGCAGGTGGGACTGATTTACCAGTTTCACAACCTCATTCCCACTCTGAATGTGGTGGAAAACATCACCCTGCCTATCCTGATGGACAAGCGCAAGGTCAACCAGGAACGGCTGAATGACCTGCTCCAAATGCTTGGACTGCAAGACCGCAAAACGCATCTGCCCAATCAGCTTTCTGGCGGTCAGCAGCAGCGTGTCGCCATCGGGCGCGCTTTGATGAACGCCCCGGCGGTCATGCTGGCCGACGAACCCACCGGCAGCCTGGACAGCCGTAACGGACAGGAAATCATCAAACTGCTGAAAGAAAGCAATAAAAAATATGGGCAGACCCTGCTTCTCGTTACCCACGATGAAAATATCGCCTTGCAGGCAGACCGCATCATTACCATCGCAGATGGAAAAGTGGTGCGGGAAGAGAGGCAGGTGGCACGATAATGAACATCTTTAATAAAGTCGCCCTGCAAGGACTGAAAAAGAACCGCACCCGAACACTTGTAACCATCGTCGGAGTTGTTCTGTCAGCGGCCTTGATTACGGCAGTCCTTACCTTTGGCCTTTCCCTGATGGACTATGCGGCAGAGGGCGCCGCCCTAAAATACGGTGATTGGCATGTGGCGTTTTTAGACGTTGATTCTTCCTTTGCACAGGAGCGAGCCCTTGATAATGAGGTTACAGACACGGTAACCATTGAAAACATTGGCTATGCAATGCTTGACGGCGGGAAAAATCCTGACAAGCCCTATCTTTATATAACCAGCTTCAATCAGGAAACCTTTGATGCCTTGCCCATAACCCTGCTTTCAGGCAGGATGCCGGAGAACAGCAGCGAGATTCTTGTCCCGACACACGTTGCGTCAAACGGTGGCGTTCAAATCGCGGTTGGTGATACAATTTCTCTTTCTGTTGGAGACCGCACGAGCGGGAATAAAAAACTGGGCCAGCACCACCCTTACATCTCCGGCGAGGCCTTGGAACCCACAGAAGAGAAAGTCTATACCGTTGTCGGCATCTACGGGAGACCTGCGTTTGAGGAATATACCGCCCCCGGTTATACCATGATTACAAAAGCCGATGCGGAAACCAGGGCAAACAGTCTCAGCCTGTTTGTCACGTTAAAAAATCCGCGCCAGGTTCATGCTTATGCTGCTGACACAGCCGGTAGCCACGATTATATCATTAATAATGATGTGCTGCGTTTTATGGGTCTTTCAAACAATTCGGCCGATAATGTGTTCAACGCCCTTCTGTACTCCATTGGCGGCATTGTGATTGCCATTATCATGATAGGCTCAATCTTTCTGATTTATAACTCTTTTAGCATCTCGTTGAATCAGCGTACACAGCAAATCGGGATTCTTGCCTCTGTGGGAGCCACGGCAAAACAGATACGATATTCGGTGCTCTTTGAAGGTCTTTGTATTGGCGCGGTCGGCATCCCAATCGGCGTTTTCGTAGGACTTGGCGGCATCCGGATTGTGATTGACCTTGTCGCTAAGAATTTTAATAACATTATGTACAGCGGCGTTCCCTTAACCTTGCATGTGTCTGTTCTCGCAATTGTCGGGGCGGCGGTAATCAGCTTGGTTACGATTTTAATTTCAGCCTATATCCCGGCAAAAAAGGCTGCCAATACGCCAGTGATGGAATGTATTCGCCAGACCAATGAAGTGAAAGTGGCAGCAGGAGCCGTGAAAACATCAAAATTAGCGCATCGCATTTACGGTTTGGAGGGAACCCTTGCGCTGAAGAATTTCAAAAGGAACAGGAAACGATATCGCAGCATTGTGCTGTCACTTGTTTTAAGTGTCGTGCTGTTTATATCGACCAGCGCTTTTGTAACAGATTTGAAACAGACAATGGCACAGACATTGGCATTTACCACTTATGACATCGGTTTTGGAACCAAGGATATGGACGATGGCGAAATGCTTAGGCTTTATGACCAACTAAAAACCGCCGGGGGTATTACCAAAAGCTCCTATCAGGCTGTTATGGGGTATTTCTGCACTGTCCAGGCCGACGAGCTCTCAGACAATTACTGGAAATATGCAGATGAATCTTCTACGGACAAAACGGTGGAGCTGCCAATGGAAATCCAGTTTATTGATGACACTGCGTATCTGAACATCATTGAACGCGCGGGCCTGTCAGCGGAGGAATATATCGGGGAAAACGCAAAAATGATTGCCGTTGCCAAAGTGCAGACTGGCAGCAATGAGAAGAAGGGGGAAAGAGCGGTTAACGATTTTCGTAACATGTTCAAGAGTTCTTCCGTGGAGGCTGCTATGATTCCCGCAACAAATGGCGAGCCGAAGCGGGAACAGGGGCAAAGCGTAAGCATTACCTGCCTCGAGACCGTGCCGCCGGATATACCCCCGACGAAAGAGAGCTCTGAATACTCCCAGCAGCAGGGCTACTTTTTCCAAGTGACGGCCCCCTGGTCGCTTAAGGAAAACTTTGCTCCCGCCGATATTTCGACAGATCTCAGGGTCAAGGGTATGACTTTTTCATCGGAGAATCCATCACAGTCGGTTGCTGAAATGAGAACGGTGATTCAGGATGCGGGAATTACATCCGCGTATATGCTGCTGAATACTTCTGAGCTGATGGAGGAAAACCGGAACTATATCTTTATTGCCAACGTGTTCGCTTATACGTTTATCATTATGATTTCGCTGATTGCGGTTGCCAATGTGTTCAACACCATTTCCACGAACATTCGGCTGCGCCGTCGGGAGCTTGCCATGCTCCGCTCTGTGGGGATGTCTGACCGCTCTTTCAATAAAATGATGCGTTATGAGTGTGCCTTTTATGGCGTGAGGGCGCTGCTTGTCGGGCTTCCCCTGGCAATCATCTTCTCCTGGCTGATCTACAAAGGAATGTTCATCGGCGGAGCGGACGAGATCATTTTTGAGTTGCCGTGGGCCAGTATCGGGATCAGCGTGTTCAGCGTGCTTCTTGTCATATTTGCCACTATGATGTATGCTGTCAGCCAGATCAGAAAAGAAAATATTATTGACGCGCTGCGGGATGACATGACTTGATTCAAAACCGGCTTATTATAGAACAAGTATAACAAAGCCCCTGCTATTTATTTGGTATTTAGCAGGGGTTCTTTGACACGCTGACGCTTGTTCTAAATCTTCTTCGCTCAACATTGGCGCATTGCTTAAAAAGCTCCACTGGTCATCATATGGCTGAAAATCCTCATCAATAAAAACACTATTTTTATTTTTTCGGGCATTACCCTGTAATGGCAATGCGATAAGATTTCCGAAGCCCCCTTTGGGAAGCGTATCCTGATTGGGAAACAGGCGGTCATACGAACTGAATTTAATTTCATGTCTCTCGCACATTGCGTTGGTCAAAAGCAGTGTGCCGAATTTTCTTGCTTCTATTGCGCTAATCTTGTCTTTAAAAAAGAACCATACATGAGCGCCATTTCCTGATTGGGATCGCTCAACTGCAATAGGTATATTCTTTTCGGCGCATACGTTCCTTAATGTTTTAATATCTCTTTGCCAGCCTTCGTCATCAAAATCAATTGCGAGAAAAAAACAAGTTTCATCCGGCAGCATTGGATAAATACCATATACAGCCTTGCCTCTCAAATGTTTATCAATAGCAGCAGAGTCAAGGATTGCGTAATCCTTATTCGTACAGTCGGAACATTTAATCTTGGGCTTGCTACAGATTCCCTTTGCCCACTCATTCAGGCAAACAGCTGAATACCCGAATTTACCAACTTTGTTCTGCCATCTTTTTGCATAAACATCATCTCTACCTCTGAATAAGGACATAAAAAGATTGATTTTATTCTGCGGTGAACTGCTGTTAGTCACTTTTTCATGCCCTTTAAATTGCTCTGATGAATCTTGCTCTAGTTGCACTTCAGGAGCCTGACTACCTAATACTGGCAAAGCTAATCCAAGCTGGATTTTGAAATTTGTATTTTCATTCTTCAGCTTTTTATTCTCTTCCAGTAGCTTTATGTATTTTTCATAAAGTTCTTCATAGTCCATTCTTTACTGCTCCTTGCAAATAATATCTATATGTAAATTGGCTAATACACA
>DHCD01000108.1:5981-7883 GCA_002398105.1 Syntrophomonas sp. UBA4911 | reverse complement strand
ATAAAGGTTAGGGCTTTGATCCTTCTACGGGAGCCCCCGCCCGGCTAGGCAATAACTATGCTTTCTAAAGTTTCCCCTATTTCCTTATTTCACAGAATACAAAAAGTATTCTAGCTGCTTCAAGAAAAGCAACGGCCGCTACATTGCTGTAACGGCTTGTTTTTTAGGCCTATTTATTACTTCATATAACGTTTCAGTTCGTTGTAGAAATTTTCCCGTGTTCCAGCAAGAATGACCACTACGATTCTATCGCCATCTTCATAGATCCTATAGGCAATTTCATAATTGGTCCCGGCATAATAAACGTCATAACCGTAGATTCCTGCTAGATCCCCGGTTTTAAGACCTCCGATATAGGGATCACTGCTGATTGCAGTCAGAGCATTCCGGAATACAGTTTTCAACCCTTTTCCCCTTATCTTTTTGAAATACCTTTCGGCTGCTCTGGTAAAGCGGAGCTCATACATCTACTGCTCCTCCGCCCCAAACATCTCATCCAGTGTTATTTTTCCTTCATCACTTTTAGCTATGGCATCCGCTTGCGCAATGAGTTTTTTTACAGCGGGACGCACTTTTTTGCTCTGCTCCTTAAAGCGCTCCAATAGTTCCTGCCCCGAAAGCCCCTGAGAAATCAAATCTGCCAGTATCTGTTCAGAAAATTCTCCACTATTTATATCCCGAATCGGTCGGATCAGAATACCATCATCCCGCAGAATGCATTCGGCCTCGTTATGAAAGCCAAGGGCTTCAAAATACTTCTGCGGAATCGTCACCTGCCGTTTAATTGAGACACTGATAATCTTTCTTTCCATATATGCTTCACTCCTGATGGTCGCCTTTTTCATAGAGCTTCCCTCCTTGCATTATATGCGTTTACGCGCAATATATACCTTTTTCTTTATTTCCTTGTTTTCATTATAAAAGGCTCGTACATATTGTCAACCGGCAGGATAAATATACTGTTTCAGGGAGTGAGACACGAGGTATCCTTTATTGGTTTCCCAAATAAATCAAGTAATTTTTTATAGCTGTATGTATATGAGGTGGATTATTTGCAGATGGAGTTATAGAAAACTCAGCTATTATTTTGCTTCTATATGACTTTTTAATGACTGCCTTTATGTGAACCTTCCCTTCGATGAGCGTATCAAGATGCTTGTGGACTATGTTTTCCAAGAAAAATATAACGGGAAAGTGAAGCGCCTTTTAAAACAGGCACGATTCCGTATCCCGAATGCTGAGATTCTTGATATATATTATCCGGATCGTGGACTGAATCGTGACCTCCTGTTGGAGTTGTCCACCTGCCAGTTTGTACATAATTATTCCAACATCATCTTGCAGGGATTTACCGGTTCCGGGAAAAGTTATCTGGCTTGTTCCATTGGACGTCAGGCCTGTAAGCAGAGCATCCGGACCAGATACATTAGAATTCCCGATCTGTTGATGGAAAGGGATGAAACTGCCGCAGAGAAAAGGGGCATAGGAAAATTACTGACCAAGTACAGTAACTACAAGCTGCTCCTGCTGGATGAATGGCTCTTGAATGACTATTCCGACGAGAAACTTCATTTTTTGTTTGAATTGATTGAGCGACGCTATGATGCTGCCTCCACAATCTTTTGCACCCAGTACAAGCTTGAAGATTGGCATGGCAGACTGGGCGGCGGGGTCCTGGCTGATTCTATCATGGATCGAATCATTCACAAATCTTTTCAACTTTACTCTGGAGACATAAATATGCGTGAGTTCCTCTCAAAGCGATCATGATACTTAAGCGGATACCGCCTCGCTACCGAAGCGGTATCCGCTTAGAAACTGCCGGTATCATTGGCGTGAACTAATGGTACAGTTCCCATAAATCGCTGGTACGAAAACCATGAAATAATCAACCAGTATCGG
>DHCD01000108.1:0-5652 GCA_002398105.1 Syntrophomonas sp. UBA4911 | reverse complement strand
GAAAGGCGCTTTAGACCTTGAAAATACAGAATCTATCCTACACAAGTAGTGTAAATTACAAAGAAATGTACCCTGCGGTAATAAAAAACCGCAGTTGTGGCAGATAATCTTTTGCGGCCAAAATATGGCCATGCGGCGGTTCATTTAACAGTCAGAACCTTTCCCCTCCTGAACACCCAACGTTCACGTCTCCCGGAACTCATTAAGTACCCTAATTCTATAAAGATTGGCAGACTTTAGTCGCCTCAAGATAGACAAGCGGAAATGCGGCTCTCAATACTTTCCGCCGGCCAACAGAAAAACCGTTCTTCTCAATAAACCCGACATATTCCTCCGGCGTCCACTCCGAGTAAGTTTCAAACCCGATGAGTTTCAGGATTTTGGCGTTCAGATTCCAGGTAGCGTTTTTCAAGTGCCCATGCGCAAAGGTCGGTGCGATCAGTAATCCGTCAGGTTTCAGTACCCTGCGGATACTCACAAGTGCTGCTTTGGGGTCTGGCATAATATGCAAAGCATTGGAAATGATGACCGCATCAAACGAGTCATTCGCAAAGGTTAATGCCGTAGCGTCTTCAATGGAAAATTTAACATTTGACGGAGCAATTTTCTTGTTTGCGGTTTCAATCATCTTGGGGGAGAAGTCCGTCGCTTCAATCTGCCGGACAAATTTGGCTATGCCAAGCGCGATTAAACCGGTTCCAGTGGCGACTTCCAAAACCCGCATATCGGCTTTCAGCACTTCCGACATCAAATTGTACATTTCTTCGTATGCCGCTTTGTTAAACCGATTAATCTCGAAATCATACAGCGCGGAATACCGGTTCCAAATTTTTTTGTTGTCCCCCATAGTCAGTTACTCCTTAACCGGAAATTTAATCGCCAATGTATGATTTATATATACCCGTTTACCCCAGAGACTTTTTCAGCGGTCTCGGACGTTTCTACGGTAACTCATTATAAACCTGGATATTTGATAGGCTCGGCATCAAACTTATCAACCAGGGTAAGTGTTCTAAAACCTATTTTATCAGATTCAGAATAACCCAAACCGCTTCCGCCCGGGTGGCATTGCCCTGGGGGCGGAAGGTATTGTCCGGGTAGCCTGTCATGATACCGGCGTCTACTGCCGCCAGCACATTGTTTTTTGCCCAGGATGAAATTTGATCATTATCCGCGAAGGCAGTCTCACCGAGACCGGCCGTGACTCCGGCGGCCTTGACCGCCATCACCGCAATCTGCTCCCGGGTGATGAGGGCGTCGGGTTTAAAGCTGCCGTCCGTATAACCGTCGGCAATGCTTAAGGAGACGGCGGCAGCAATATTTTTCTGGGCCCAGTGATCGGCAGTGTCACTGAAGTTTTGGACTGTCGCGGCAGCTTGCAAATCCAGGGCTTTTACCAGGATCGTGATAAATTCGGCCCGGGTGATGGGGGCATCCGGCCTGAAGCTCCCGTCTTTATAACCGCTGACGGCTCCTTTTTGGTACAGTTGGGTTATGGACGCATAGGCCCAGTGAGTGTCCGGCACATCGGAAAACATCTGCTTTTCTTCCGGCTCCGGCTCCGGCTTTGGCTCCGGTTGAACGGCCTTTTCCGTGGTGAAGTTCAAGACGCCGCCATATAATATAGCGTCATCTGTGCGGGCATAGGCTTTGTAATAGTAGGTGGCGCCCGCTTCCAGGCCGCTCAGTCCGCAAGTGAAAATTCCCCGGTGGTTGCCGGTTCCCACCTTTTCTTTGTTGGTCAGGCTGCTCTTATCTATACCGTACATAAAACCATATTCAGTAATGTCGGCGTTTCCGTCAGATTCGATCTTCCCCTGTAAAGTGGCCGTGGTTTCAGTTACAGAGGTTGCTTGGCTGGTTTCAACGGTTGGGTTGCTGCCGCCGTCATCATCTCCGGAACTGCTGCTATGCAGATACGGGGTGGCGCTTACTTCGTTGGAGTCTGCCGTGTTTCCATAAGAATCCAGGGCGCTTACCATGAAATAGTAGGTGGTATTATTGGTCAGCCCCGTAACATCATAGCTGTAGACCGACGACGTTACGCTGTCCAAAGCGCTGCCATAGGTTCCCGAAGTCGTACTTTGATAGACCGAGTATGATACCGAGCCAGCAACCGGAGTCCAGTTCAGGTTAACCCTGGCGGAGCCGGCGGTGGCGGTCAGGTTCGGGATTCCTGCCATCAGGGCGGGGATGGTCATGCTTAAAGCGCCGCTGACGTTCCCGGAATCATCCTTGACTTTTATGTAGATATCCCGGTCCCCGGCGCTCAGGCTGGTCAGGGGGATGGTCTTTTCACCGGCGCCGCAGGCCGTTCCCGCGCCGCTGGTGTCAATAGCCGGCGCCGCCGCGCCCTCCGCCACCACCTCATAATAGTATTGGCCCTCTTCATCAGAGATAAAGCTAACTGTCGCCGCGCTGTCCGAACTGCGGCTTACGCCGCCTGCAGTCAGGACCGGCGCAATGGTGTCCGGTATGTACCGCATCACCGTGGCTTTTTGGCTATAGACCATATCTTGATAAGCGACATAAAGAGTCCCGTCGCTGCCAATGGCCAGGGAGGTATAAGTCGCAGCACCGGCGGAAAATCCCAAGCTGCCCACCGCCTCCCAACCGCTGTCGGTGTATTTCATCACCATGGCTTTATCGTCGTAATAATTATCCGTATATGCGACGTAGAGCGTCCCGCTGCTGTCTATGGCCAGGGAGGTATAAGTCGCAGCACCGGCGGAAAATCCCGGGCTGCCCACCGCCTCCCAGCCGCTGTCGGTGTATTTCATTACTGTAGCTTTATCGTGGTAATACTGATCCTTATATGCAACGTAGAGAGTCCCGCTGCTGTCTATAGCCAGGGAGGTATACTCCGCGACACCGGCGGAAAATCCCGCACTGCCCACCGCCACCCAACCGGTATCGGTGTATTTCATCACCGTGGCTTCCCTGCTATAGTCACTATCGCGATAGGCAACGTAGGGCGTCCCGTTGCTGTCTATGTCCAGGGATATGCGTTTAGCCTCACCGTAGGAAAATCTAGGGCTACCCACCGCTACCCAACCGGTGACGTCACTATATTTCATTACTGTGGCTTTAAATCCGGGGCTGCCGTCGCCATAAGCGACGTAAGGATTTCCGTCGCTGTCAATGGCCAGAGATACATCATTCGCCTTACCGGTGGAAAACCCAGGAGTATATACCGCCTCCCAGACGGATCCGTTGTATTTCATCACTGTGGCTTTATCGTCGTTGGCGTTATCTTGATAGGCGACGTAGGGCGTTCCGCCGGCCAAAGCCAGGGATATATAGTCAGTCGTACCAGCAGAAAATCCCGCGCTTCCCACCAGTTCCCAACCGGCGTCGGTGTATTTCATCACCGCGGCTTTATTGCCTTTATAGGCGACATAGAGGGTTCCATCGTCGGCAATGGCCATGGAGGTACAGAAGGCCAGACCGGCGGAAAATCCCGGGCCGCCCACCGCAGTCCACTGCGGCACGGCGGCCAAGGTGGTTGGAGCCGCAGCCGGCAGCAGGGTCAGTATCATGGTGAGACAGAGGATCATGGCCAAGGTTTTTTTGGTAGTGTTTCTCATTTATAAGTCCCATCCCTTCCCGGTTTTTGGCCGGCCAAATTTTCACATCGGGTTTCTTGCGCTGAGAACCCAGTTTTGTTTTCTGCCGTCATTCCGGCCGAACATCCTCCCGAATCTTTCTTCATAACGGTATAAAATGGCACGAAGAACTATTTTACAACAATTATAGAATAATTTTCTCATTTTCGCATCGTCCAAATGGCTGGTTTTATATCAATACCACCGTCTCAATGTGGCTCGAGAGGACAGAATGAATGTCATTTTTGAACCTACCCGTTCTCGGAAACATATCTACTGCGTTTTTGGGACTATCGGCAGACGGAAACATATCCACCCTCGCTCATATTGTTTACGAAAAGGGCACTCTAACTAGGAGCGCCCTCAATCATAAACATTGATGTAATTAATAGTCTTTTTTATTTACTGGAATCCAGATTTCGCTTCGATACTTTGGATTTCCAGTGTCTGGACTCTCGTTCCACAAAATTTCAGGACCTTCAACCGCCTCATATCCTGAAGATGGAAACCACTCTGAGTATATCCTTCCCCATACATTTTGAAGTGTTTCCGGGAATGGTCCAATGGATTCGAAAACTGCCCAGGTACTGGTTTCTATATTCAATACATTAAATTGTGCTGTTTCAATTGAAGTTGCTACTCCGATGTAATGATCTAATTCTCCTTTCCCTTCCATCCTACCTTCTGAAAAATTAGTGGAAGCACTAATGATACCTCTTGGTTCTACATCTGAAATTGCTTTTAATTGTTTAATAACTTCCGGTGTTAAAAGTTCGGTCATTTTTGCAATCTCTGGATTGACACCTTCAAAAATAACTGGAACTCTCTTCTTAAATCCTACTATCTTAAATGACTCTTTTTCAACAATACGATAGTTCATTTCGCATCCTCCTTTAATTGATAATTGAAAGGTCATTCGAGGATAAGCTTTTAATTGCATATTCTCACTCCTTGCTTCAGAAGGGAGAATGCCATGTATAGAATGAAAAGCACGGGAGAATGAATCAGCTGAACTATAACCGTACTTGACAGCTACATCAATTATTCTCAAATTTGTATCTTTCAAATCAAGGGCAGCCAGCGTTAGTCTTCTTCTCCGAATATATTCAGACAAGCTTATACCTGATAAAAAAGAAAATATTCGCTTAAAATGATACTCTGAACAACAAGCAATTTTAGAAATTTTACTATAATCAATATCTTCAGTTAAGTGCCCTTCAATATAAGCCAATGCATTATTCATACTACTTAAAGAATCCATCAAACAGCCTCCTTTCATCATCAATATTATCAGAGGATGCATTTATCCATCCGACAATCTGTGCACAGTATAGTCGACTCATATTATTAAGGTTGACCATAATATGATCTGACGCTAAATATTAGCATTCGCTCGTTCCATGATTTCCTGAACTATCGACGTTTTGGCATCCGCGCAGTGCTGAATATGTCGCCACTTATTCTTTGCCAAGCTTCGCTTGACTTGCGCATATTTCTTCCGGTCGGTTTTATTGGACCGTAACCAATCTCGAAAGCGTAACATTCTATCAATATCAGATGTGCCTGAACTGAACACATGTAGATTGATATCAGTATCAGGTCCTTTAAACAGACGATGCTAGAACCAGTCAGACTCCCGTATCAGCATCATGTATAATTAATTCTAATAAATCCATTTTTATTTTCCTCTCGTTCCATTAATCCAATCCCCCATACTCCAGGAGGTACAACAAGGTTGCTTCTATTCTCACATCCAACTCTGTAGTAAGTTCGAAGTGGAATTGAATTGTAAAGTCAAAGAAAACGATATGTAATTGAGTTCGGAGTAGAGATAAACAGGAATTGGCTGTTGCGATCCATAGTCTTTTAATGTAAAATAAATGCATAATGTTATATATCATCGGATGAGCACCTGCCGTATGCGAGGCTAGCCTGCATACGGCTTTTTATCTTCTTCGGGAGGTCTTATGTTATGTGGAATATGCTATGGCCAATTCTGATTGTTGTTGCCGCAAATACAATTTACTGTTACAGCTAGCTCATAATG
>DHCD01000105.1:20470-27778 GCA_002398105.1 Syntrophomonas sp. UBA4911 | reverse complement strand
CCTGTACCGGAAGCCGCGAACTGTTGCATGGTCTCAGTCAGATCTTGATGACATGCGGCTAATTGACGAAATCTATACTTCTTGCCCCTTTTACGGCTACCGCAGAATCACGGCAGAGATGCAACTGAGAGGGCGGCAGATCAATCGCAAACGAGTCCGGAGACTCATGCGTTTTATGGGAATCCAGGGAAAAGGATGTTGACGATGATACAAATACAGCATTCAAATACCAGAGTTTAAACAAAGGCCGTTCTATGAGGTCTATTGCTGTGCTATCCCCAGACAGGACAGTGAAATAAAAAACACTGTTCAGTCTGGGGGTAGCACAGTATACCACCGGGCGGCTCTTTATATTGTTTTTATCGCCGTTGCTGCAAAATACTATTTGAAGCTATGGCTGCCGGATACTTCAAGGGCCACGCCCGCCGCCATTCAAGCGATGGCCTTTGGCATCTGCTTTTGGTGTTGGTGGCTGACTGATCGCAAAGTAAAAAACCATGCCAGAAACATACATAAGGGAGGTTCGCATGACCCGGAAAGAAAAACTGCGGCAGATATTAACCAAACATAACTATACGGCCGATGCCGGCCCAATTCCGCTTTTTCAGCTTGCTTCGCCTTACATCCTGTACCAGAAGCTGGCTCCCGGCAGTCCCTACCGGTCGGATGACCCGGAAGCGGGCGTAAACCCCGGTTATGTGGAGCGGTGTATACAGATTGCGGTGCAGCTCTATGAACGTCTGTCCTTAGGGGAGCGGCTTTTGGTGGTTTATGAGGATATATACGGTGAAAACCGTCAGGAAGAAATCGCCTTTGTGGAAAGCTGCCTGGGCGAGGAGCAGCAAGGGGAAATAATAGAATTTGTTTGGAGAGATCCCATACATGAGGGTAACTTTCGCGATAGCTTGACAATCAAGGAAGATAGCTATACCTGTATCCGCTGCCTGTATGAGGCCAAACAGTTGGATATCAAGCGCCTGTTCCGGGAAATCATTTTATCGGACATCGGCGGCCGGTACGGGCTTGCCTCCAAGGTCTATCTCGCGGCCATGGATTCGGCCTGTATCTTCCATCTCTACGACGATCGGGGGATCGCCCTTTACGCGCCGGAAGACAGCCCGTTGTCCAAAGTCGGCGCTGAGCATGACGACGTGCCGGAGGGGGAATATATCTTTTCCATTCACACCGAGCCTTTTCACTGGTTAAACGGCTCCGCCGATGATCCGCAGGATTTATGCCTGCACGGGTTGGTATTAGTCACCATCGGCGCGGAGAAGTTTTCCTATCCCTGCGCAGTCAGCGCCGCCGCGCTGCGGATGCTCAGAACCCTGACGGAAAACCACGAGCCGGCGCGCGGCGAACAGATGCTGCCCTGCTGCGGGCACAGCCTGTACGCCAATGAAGCGCTGGACGAAGTAACGATCAGCGGCTGCGACTATGGCCTGGACTGGGCGGTGCGCCATGAGGGAGAAAACATCCGACTGGTCACGGTCAGTGGACGGGAAATCATTGTGAGCTCGACGTTTTACCGCCAGGAGGTTTGCCGGTTGGCCGATGCGGTGGAGGACTTCTATCTGAATTCCTCGCCCAAACAAATCGCGCCGGAAAACGCGCTCGACCGGGATGGCTATACCGCTTTTTGGAACGAGTGGCGCCGCCGCCGGGAGGATGCGGGAGCATGAATTGTTATCCGTGATATGTATTGGGGAGGACGCTCCCCCAGGAAATAACTCGCCCAACCGGCAAAAGAAGCAGGTGACTGAGATGGAACGAAACTATATAAGTGAGGTCAGGATTTCCACTCCGGTAACGGAAGACTCTTATCTGCACAGTCTTCCAATTGTACGGCATCTTTTACGAGAGGGTGGGCTGAGGTTTTCCAAAGGCGTAACCTTTTTGGTCGGCGAAAATGGAACCGGCAAGTCCACGCTTTTGGAAGCTATCGCCGTGGCCTACGGCTTCAACGCCGAGGGCGGCAGCCGCAATTTCAACTTTTCCACCAACAGTACCCACTCCGAACTGTACCGTCACCTGACCATTTCCAGATCCGCTTACCCTAAGGACGGGTTTTTCCTGCGGGCGGAAAGCTTTTACAATGTGGCGACCAACATTGATGAAATCCGCGCGACTCCAAATTACGGCGGTGTTTCGCTTCATGATCAATCTCACGGTGAGAGCTTTCTTTCCCTTCTAAAACACCGCTTTTGGGGAAACGGCCTGTATCTGCTGGATGAACCGGAGGCGGCACTGTCTCCCAGCCGCCTGATGGCGCTGCTGGTACAGATCCACGAGCTGGCCAAGGCCGACTCCCAATTCATCATCGCCACCCACTCGCCGATTCTGATGGCTTACCCCGGTGCGGAAGTGTATGAACTGTCGGAGGACGGGATCCGTTCAGTGGATTACCATGAGACCGAACACTATCAGCTGACCCGCCGTTTTTTGGAAAATCCCGAAAAAATGCTGCACTATCTGTTGGATGAGTGAAGGCTTTATTTCCAACTGCATTGTCAAGGCCCATCTTTGTTTCGGCTTAAAATAACGGCATCTATATTCACCCCTTGACTTAAGATGACTTAAAGCCCTTGTAGTATCGTTAGAAATACGATTTTACAGGGGATTTTATGCTTTAAAATAGTTTGCATAAATACAAAATTATAATTGATTGCCGTGTTATTTCTTTAAGAACGATTTACTAAGACTAGCTTAAGGGAAATTTTACAAATGCACCAACTCGAGTTTACAGACGTGCTTTACAATACATAGCAAGGCAAAATAAAACACGGGGAGAGTGTAAAATGAAGGATCTGAAAACAAAAGTAATAGTTCTGACAATGATGTTGTGTTTCGTATTGGTAGGGACGGCAAGTGCGGCAGAGGGTATAAAGGTCAATGTTGACGGCTCGGCGCTCAATATGGATGTCGCTCCCGTAATGCAGGAAGGCAGGGTCTTGGTTCCTTTCCGTTTTATCGCCGAAAACCTTGGCGGAATTGTGTCGTGGGACGCTGGCTCCCAAACCGTGAAAATTGTTACCGCGGATAAGAACGTTTCTCTTCCGGTAGGCCAAACTACCGCCACCGTCAATGGAACGGCCCAAACTCTTGACGTTCCCGCAACCGTGGTCGATGGCAGAACTCTTGTGCCGGTAAGATTTGTGGCGGAAAGCCTCGGCGCCGATGTGTCCTGGGATGACGCAACTCAGACCGTAAATGTAAAGTATTTTTCAGGTATAACCGGTACTCTCAAAGTGGGTGGTTCCACAACGGT
Source organism: Syntrophomonas sp. UBA4911 (assembly GCA_002398105.1). Lineage (GTDB taxonomy): Bacteria > Bacillota > Syntrophomonadia > Syntrophomonadales > Syntrophomonadaceae > UBA4844. Next base: position 24,510 of record DHCD01000105.1, on the reverse strand, counting down.
CTTGCCGGTAGCGCAGGCCAGTGCTGACGCTCTCATGAAGCTTTCCCCCGGGCTTTCCGTAACGGTAACCGGCGGCGGCAGCGGCGTAGGAACCTCAGGAGCGAAAGACGGCACCTTGAACATAGGCATGCAGTCTTCTGATTTGAAGCAGGAGGACAAGGCGGCGGGTCTGGTTCCCGTTTCGGTTGGCCGGGACGCAATCGTTGTCATCGTAAATAAAGCGAACACTGTTGAAGCTCTTACCAGGGAACAGATAAAAAAGATTTTCTCCGGCGAGATCAAAAACTGGCAGGACGTGGGCGGTAAGAACGCCGCGATCGTGCTGCACACCCGCGAAGCGGGTTCGGGAACTCTTGACGGTTTTAACAGCCTCATCATGAAGAAGGAAGCCGAGATCGACGCCATCGCCGAGCCCCATGCCTCAAACCCACTGGTGAAGCAGGCGGTTGCCAATGATGAAAACGCGATAGGTTTTTTATCCCTGGGACATCTTGACACAAGTGTTAAGGGAATTGTCGCGGAAGGCGTGGTGGCTTCTGAAGCGAACGCTGCTACGGGTCAGTATCCCTTTGTCAGAAATCTCTGGCTTTCAACCAAAGGAACCCCTTCAGGACAGGCGGCTAAATTCATTAACTTTGTGCGCAGCGTAAAAGGACAGCAGATATTGGCTTCCGAGGATTTTATCCCGCTTAGATAGCCTTCCGGTTAAAGATATAAAAATATTACCCGCGCTTCGGTAGGGACGGTGCAAACCCTGCCGGAGCGGTATTATGAAGCAGGAGAACTCATGAAATCAAACAAAAGAATGGTCAAGGATAATATTTTTAAACATATACTGCTTGTATCGGCTGTCTTAGGCGGGCTTATGATAGCCTTTATTTTTGTATTTATATTCATAAAGGCGTGGGGAGTTTTAAGCGTCAGCGGCTTAGGCTTTATAACGGAAACGGGTTTTAGCGAACAGATAAGGGACAGCTATTATCTGGCCGCCGGGGAGCAGACATGGTTCTTTGGGACCAAGGGGCTTTTTATAGCCACTCTGCTTACGACGGCGGGGGCGCTTTTGCTGGCTGTGCCTCTGGGGATAGGCACGGCCGTTATCGTATGCGAATTTTCCCACCGGGCCATAGCCAGGATGCTGAGTTCCGTTATCAGGCTCCTGGCCAGTATTCCATCTATTATTTACGGGCTTATAGGGCTTATGGTGGTCGTTCCCTATATTAAAGACAGCTTTATATCCCCCGAGCTTCAGATACAATACTTGTACGACCCGATTATGCGCATGCAGCTCAGCGGCAAAAGCCTTCTGGCCGGGATCATAGTACTGGGCATAATGATTATGCCGATCCTTACCGCTCTTACCGTCGATGCCATCAAAGCCGTTCCCAAATCCTATAAGGAGGCGGGGTTGGGCCTGGGCATATCCCATTGGCGGGTGGTAACCAAAATCCTTCTGCCGGCAGCCAAGTCAGGCCTATTCGCCGGTATTATCCTGGCGGCGGGCAGAGGTATAGGTGAGGCGATCGCTCTTTCCATGGTATCGGGCGGCATAAGCAATGTTCCTCAAGTGGCCCACGGAGGAGTCTTTTTTCTGACTCCGGTTCTTACCCTGGCTTCGGCCATCGTAAACAAATCCGAGGCCATGAGCGTCGCCGCCATAGAGTCCGCCTTGTTCTCATGCGGTGTGGTACTGATATTGACCAGCATGCTGTTCAGTCTATCGACCAGGTTGGTTGAAAGGGCGGTAAAAATGAAATGAGATTAAAACTCTTCCAAGACAGCGTTATGAAGACGCTGTGCTATTTTGCTGCGGTGATGACCGTGGCGGTATGTCTGGGAATCATTTTATATCTGGTTATAAAAGGTTTTGACCAGCTAAGCCCTGATTTTATAATGACTGAGCCCAACCCCACCTTCTCCCAGGACAATGCGGGGGGGATTTTAACGCCCATAGTGGGGACGCTCCTGCTTACCTTCATAGGGACGCTGCTGGCTTTTCCCTGGGGGCTGTCCAGCGCGCTTTATTACACCTTCTATGCCAAAAAGGGAAAACTTCGGGATACCTTAAGCACCGCGATTGATATTTTGGCTGGAGTTCCTACCATTGTCATAGCGATTTTTGGGCTGGCCGTGTTCACCAATCCCTTCTGGGGCTTTTTAAGTTCCCGGGTAGAAGGAGTTGAAGGCATTTCAAAGGCGTTCGGGAGATCGTTTTGGGTTGCAGGGATAACCATGGGTATTATGATTCTGCCGTACATAATAAAAACCTGTGCCGAGGCTTTAAAAGCCGTGCCCCCATCCTATATTGAAGCTTCCTACGCCCTCGGCGCGGACAAGAGACAGAGCCTTCTAAGGGTGGTTATTCCCGCTGCCAAAAACGGGATTATCACTTCAGTAATCCTGGGCATGGGAAGGATAGTCGGCGATACGGCCATAGTATGGCTTACGCTGGGAGGAACGCTGCGGATGACCGGACTTCAGCCCTGGTACTCGCCGGAAAACTGGCCTTCGACACTTCAGAACACGGGTTCCACCCTTACTTCATACATATTCTACACTTCGCCTGCCGGGGAGGGGAACATGCCGTCGGTAGCTTTCGGAGCCTCGTTGGTTCTTATTGTTATCATCATTGTGCTTCATATCATTACCGATTATATAAGCAGCCTGGGAAAGCTGAGGGATGAGGAATGACATTAAGCAATATAAGTATTGCGGTTAAAAATGTGGATTCTTGGTACGGTGAAAAGCAGGTGCTTAAAAATATCAACATGGAGATAGAAAAAAAGAGCATAACTGCGCTTATAGGGCCCTCTGCCTGTGGGAAAACCACATTCTTAAAATCCCTAAACCGTATAAACGATCTGGTGAAGGGCTTTAAAATAAGCGGAATCATCAGCGTGGGGGGGCAGGACATATATAAGGACATTAAAAAAGCGTCGGATCTAATGTTTCTGAGGCAAAAGATGGGTATGGTTTTTCAGATCCCCAATCCTTTCCCCATGAGCATATATAAAAATCTGGCTTTGCCCTTTTCGGAAAAGAACAATCTCTCTTCGCGCAAGCGGATTGACGAGGTGGTTGTGAAATGCTTAAAAGACGTGCATCTTTACGACGAAGTGAAGGAGAGGCTTGACGCCAGTGCGCTGGATCTTTCCGGCGGGCAGCAGCAGAGGCTCTGCATAGCCAGGTGTCTGACCATAACCCCCGAGATCATTCTTTTTGACGAGCCCTGCTCATCGCTTGACCCTATTTCAACTCTTAAGATAGAAGATTTACTGCGGGAACTCAAGGAGCAGTATACGCTTGTGATCGTAACCCATAATCTTGAACAGGCAAAGCGGATTGCCGACCGGGTAGGCTTCTTTTACCAGGGAGAACTGATTGAATACAGCGCCAAGGACAAGTTCTTTACCCGGCCCCGACACGAGCTTACTCAAAAGTATCTGGCAGGAAAATTCTAAAATATCTGTAGTCGGCTAAGAAAATAGTAATTTCCAATTCATATCATTCGAGGAGGGTTTTTAATGGACAAAAAAGTTTACATCACTGCTGTTTTGCTGGTCGCGTTATCATTTTCAATGGCCGCCTGTGGCAAAAAGGAGAGTGGAGAGAAGAAGGAGAATTTGTCTCCCAAGCAGCAGGTATCCGCCCCGGTTGAGCCGGGCATCACTCCGCAAGTGTCCGAGGAAGAAGCGGAAAAGATGGCAGATGAGCAAAAAGCAATTGTGCAGCAGGCTGAGGTCCAGGAGCAGCAGGCCCAAAAAGAGGTGGCCAAGAAAGTCGTTACCTCCTCGGTAGCCGAATCGGTTCCTATTCCCGACGGCTTCCCTGTTCAGAATGTTCCTATAATACAAGGAGCGCAGATAGTTTCCGCCTCCAAGGAAGGGAATACCTACCATATGGTTTTGCGGGTAAACATAAGTTCGCAAGACGCCTATAAACATTATTTTGACCTTTATGACGCGACGGGGAGCGTACGGATAGTTGCCCAAAGCGCGGGCAAAAGTCTTTCCATAGAAAGGACGAAAAGCGGTCTTACC
>DHCD01000105.1:6268-20224 GCA_002398105.1 Syntrophomonas sp. UBA4911 | reverse complement strand
TGACTCAATTAAGGAGACGGCTCCCTCGGTCGAACGACAATGGAGTTTGCTATGCCAAGATTTAATATCACGAATTCTCAAAAAGCTGATGACTCCTACCTGATCCCTATTGTTCAGTAGGAGTTTTTTGCTTTTTTATACTAAAACTTAATCACTGGGATAGAGGCTTCGAAAGTGATAAAATTTATCCGTGTTCGATCCTTAAATATTCCTTCATCCTCGGCTGGTTTCGGCTACAATGTTCTTTATGGGCAAGGGCAAAGAGGTATAGTAATAAAAAACCCATAAAATGCAGACTCATTAAAAATGATACCAAGGGAGCATTGATCTTGGCTTTTATCGTAGCGTTCAATCAAGTTTTAATAATATTCTTCCTGATGGCCATAGGATTCCTGGCGGGAAAACTCCGCTTTATACGCGAAGACAGCGCCAAAGATATGACCCTGATTTTATGTTATATTGTTTCTCCCTGCGTAATTATAAAGGCATTTCAGCAGCCATTTAGCACCCACGAGTTAAATAATCTGTTTATAGCTCTTGCCTGTGCGGCAATTATACATATCTTTTCAGTATTGGCAGGGAAAATTGCATTTAATAAGCGCATGGTTAAGGATAGTACCCACCGGAAGGTACTGCAGTTTGGTTCTGTATATTCCAACGCAGGATTCATGGGTTTGCCTTTAGCTAATGCTATATTTGGTACTCGGGGCATTTTTTTCGCCGCCGCCTATCTGGCTGTCTTTAATATTTTTTGCTGGACGCATGGGCTGACTTTATACAAAGGTAACTTTTCCAAAAAGGAGTTATTAAATATTCTTATTAATCCCAATATTATAGCGCTTATAATCGGGTTATTTTTTTTCGTGTATTCAATAGAACTTCCTTCCCTTTTAGCAACCGGAATAACCTATGTGTATGATCTCAACACTCCGTTGTCCATGCTGGTCATAGGCAGCAACATATCTCATATTAAATTCAATACCCTTATTAACGATAAATGGATATGGCCCGGTATTTTAATGCGCAATCTAGCTATACCGGGAATAATGCTTCTGCTTTTCCATTGGGTGACTATTGACCCAACGGCTTTAATGGCCCTTATATTAATGACCGCTTGCCCGGTAGCAGCTTATTCTGTCATTTTTGCCCAAATGACAGACCTTGATACCGCCTTCGCTACCAAATTAATGGCTGCATCCACTCTATTATCCGTGGTCACGATTCCAATAGTGGCATATCTGGCATCATTATAAGACTTGGCAAGGGCGATCAAGGGACGGTTCAAATTGTCTCCCTGGCTGCATAAAAAAACTAAAAATGGAGATAATTTTAAGAAAATATTATTGCCAGCCAATAAATAACCATAAGCGGAGGAATGAAAAATGAAGCTAAGTGCCAGAAACCAATACCCGGGTACAGTTATTGATATTCAGGAAGGAATCGTCAATGCTAAAGTCGTCGTAGATATTGGAGGCGGTAAAACGATGACATCGACCATATCCATGGAGGCCTTGAAAGATTTGGGGCTTGAGATCGGTTCTGAAACAACCGCTATTGTTAAAGCACCCTTTGTTATTTTAGGAGTCTAGATTTTTGATTCTCCCAATAGATTTGCATAATCCCAATAAGCCTTGATGAATTGACCCCGGTTATGGTGTTGATATCAGGCAACAAAGACAATCTCCCGCTTCAGGCGTCAGCCCGGAACGGGAGATTTCAGTTACAGCGTTAGGATGGTTGTTTCGATGCAGGAGACGTGGGGACGGCCTTAAATCATTATCTGCGTCAATTTCTGCGCGCTTCTTTTATGATGCAGACAACCGAAGCCCAAAAACTTGATTCCCTGGACTGACAAGGCTTGTTCGACAATGGCTTCGGTATAGTACTTTTTTGTTTTCAACTCTATTTCCAACCATTTCACATCAGCAATCGCCAGGATATCTGACGATATTCCGCAAACATGGATAATACCGCTGTTGGGTAGGCGGGATATTTCCTGGAAAAAAGGCAATAGCAATTCTTCTGCGATTTGCTGCCCATTTTTTCTACCCAGTATTTCCAGGCTGGTGAGGGGATCGCTATAAGAAATTACTTTCGCTCCGGCAGTCAATGCCAAAGTAATATATTCTATCAGGCTTTTCTCGTACCCGGATAAAAAATCCAGCATTACTTTTGACCTTTTCCGCCATGCGGCAAAGACTTTATCTATCGGCAGCAATATTTCAAGTAAAGAAAAAAGCCCGGTTATATTCAAGCATGGAGTATATCCCGCTTCATCTATTAAACTTATGGCTTTAACGATTTCCGGTAATCTGCCTTGGGTAAGATCCATAGCAGGTAATGCAGATAGTTCTTCAATAGTGCTGAGATAGGTTCCGGCAGGCCTCAATCCAAAGATGTCATTATAACCGATGACTTCTGCACCATAAGCTTCCGCCTCGGCCGCATAATCAGAAGGCGCCATTACCAAAGAGCTACCAATGGTTTGGGCCAATTCAATGCCAAGCCTAGCCATGGGCGCCGCATCGGTATAGGCGGCAGGGAACAAAGCCTTATGCTCGCGGCAGAAGTCCTCGGTCAAAATATTTTTATGAATGTGGCATTTAAAAGGTTCGCGTATTTCCGGCATTATAAAACTCCATAAACAAAATGGTAATTATTCAGTCCTTTTAGCTGCTTTATCACTTTAGCAGCATTGGCGCCGAGCGATGGTAAAAGAGGCTATCTTTTTGAGACAGCCTCTTTTGTAATTTAATTATTCAGGGGTAATGAATTATTTCCAGCCGTCATATTCGGCAACATTATCAGCGGTAATCAAACCGATCGGGGTCCAGAATATATCGGTGTCAATTTTCTGTCCCTGAGTTGCTTTTAAGGCTAGAATCAAACCGGCTTTTCCAAAAAGATATGGACTCATGGCAACAGAGCCGTCTAATTCACCGGCCATGATAGATTGACGGGCATTGTCAATGAAGTCGATTCCACATACTACTACCTGGTCTTTTTTGTTGGCCGCCTTCATGGCTTCAACCACACCCAAAGCCATGTCGTCGTTGGCGCACATAATGCCTCTTAAATCGGGATTGGCTTTCAGTATATTGGTGGCGATATCATAAGCTTTTTGGGCATCCCAATCTGCTGCTTCTACGGCCACCACTTCACCGCCATTAGCTTTGAAACCTTCAATGGCGCCTTCTTTTCTTTGCTCACTGTTGTCGGCTCCGGCTTGTCCCTGAATCACAGCAACTTTGGCGGGGCCGCCGATTTTTTTCATAATATATTCGGCGCCCATTTTGCCCTGTTCTTTAAAGTCAGAGGTAACAAAGGCTTCTACCACTGCCTTGGCGTCCTTAGCCGCATCGGCATCAATGTTTGTACCTACGGCCACTACCTTAAGCCCTTTTTCATTGGCGGCTGCTACTCCGGGAACCAAATTAAAGGGGGTCATGGCGGAAATGGCAAAAGCATTATAATCTTTAGCCAATAAGGTATTGAACGCCTCCAGCTGGCCGGCTTCATCCGCCTCGTTGGGTGCGGCTACAACATCTACCGTCACTCCGTATTCTTTGGCAGCGTCCTTGTAGCCTTCTTCAACGGTTACCCAAAACGGATTGGTCATACTGAAAGCAATCGCTCCGATTTTTTCACCCTTACCCATTTCAGGCAACGGTGCCAATGCCTCCAGCATTTTCGCTTCTGCATCTTTCAATAAGGCATTGTCAATGGTTGAAACCGGAGTTTTTTCAGTTTGGTCCGCATCTTTTTTGCTTGGGTCCTCTTTGCTGCCGCATCCGAACGCCAATACGGATATAAGCAGCAGGGACATCACCAGCAACAAAATCTTTTTCCAGTCATTCTTCTTACTCATATGTTCCTCCTTAATATTTAAATAAACTTTTATACTCTAGGAAGTATGATCCCATCCAGATTTATGCTCTGCCGGCCATAAACTCATGGATCATCCTGGCATCGGCCTTTATCCTGGGGCCTGGCTGCATGCATTTTATGGCGGCTGTTGCCGAGGCGAAGTCCATGGCCTGCTGTCTGGTTTGCCCCTTTACAAAATAGCTGTAGATCAGGCCTCCCAGAAAACAATCTCCAGCCCCGGTGGTATCGGCAGGCACGATTTCATAAGGTCTGGCCCTTATTTCTCCGTCTTTATCCAGCCATATTGCCCCGTTGTCTCCAGCCGTGCAAATCATTCCCCATGGAGTCGGAGATTTTTTATAAAGAAGGCTTAGAGCTGCTTCATAATTTTCGGTATCTACCAGGCTGGCATAACCGCTGCGGCCGGATATAAACAGGTCGGTCAGAGAAAGCATCTCCTCAATTTCTCCTTTTTTCACGCCTATCTTACCCATTATTTCCGCCGGGCATTGCAGGCAAAAAACCACCGGGATATTCTTTGCGGCGCAAAGCTTTGCCATTGCAATAGCCGGTTGGGCAGGAAATATATCCGTGTAAAACAGGTCGACGCCTTCCAGCATAGCCGCCGTGATTTCTTCGGCCTGTAAGTTCATGATGCAATCGCCCATATTGGCAAAGATAGTATGTTCTCCATTAGCGGCAACGATAATATAGGTGTGCATGGTTTGCCCCTGGGGAATAGTCATGAGCAGGCTGTCGTCAACACCCGCTTGAAGAAGTTCTTCCCGAAATATCCTGCCCAGGCTGTCATTTCCTATTTTGGCTATTTGCTTGGCTTTTACCCCCAACTGGGCCAATGTCACCAGCATATTGGCACAGCTGCCGCCTGACACTATCTGCTCATTTCTGATTATTTCGAATTCGTCTGCGGCAGGCAGGTTGTCACATTGCAATACAACATCCATTGTAGCCGTACCTAAGCCCAAGACCGTTTTTATCATTTTCTCACCCCCTCGTTAATTTTTTAATCTGCCCCAGAGCCGGGCTGCGTTCACCATTGCCTCCACATTTTCTATGGGAGTATGAATCGGCAAGGTACAGCCGCTGCTTAAGGTATAGCCCCGGGGGTTATCAATGCACTTATCAATGCATTCCCGGGATGCTCTCATCACATCTTCAACTGTGCCATAAAGCATTATTTCCACCGGCTTGACATTGCCTTTAAGGGCAACCTTTTTACCCATAACTTCTTTGGCTTCGGCTAAATCCATGGCATTGTCCAAACTGACTGAGGAAAAGCCGAGTTCCGCCATATCGTCCCATAACGGTCTGCTGTCGCCGCAAATATGCAAATTGCCGGCGCCACCAATATGTTTGATCTGCCAATCAGCAATTTTCTTTAAATAGGGTTTTACAAAAATCCTGAAATCTTTAGGACTGATCACGGTACAGGATGCAAAAGAATCCCCTACGCTGCAGCCGACACCATATTCCCAGCAGGCTGCCATGTAGTTGATCAGGTTTTGCGTATTGACCGCCATTATTTTATGAACCGCCTCAGGATTTTTTTTCATATCTCTTAAAAGATGGTCGGCTCCGCGTATGAATGACGCGCAGGTCAGGGGGCCGCCCATTCCGCTGCCCACCTTTACCTTATCACCGACCAGTTCCTGCAGGCGGGCCACAGCTTCCAGGCACAGCTTTAAGCGCCCGGTCTTTTTAGGGTCTACCGGCTCTAATTTATCAATATCCTCCAGATTCTTTAAACAATACTCGGCAATTTGAGGCCTTTCGTCATCGGTATACCTGAATTTGCATCCCATTGCTTCGGCAAAGCCATGATGGTCGGGGCTGACGCTTACACTATCGTAGCCGAAATATTCAAAGGCTTTGGCCTGGGCTTCTGCCGCCAGTTTGGGGTTATATAGATAATCTTTTACGGTAATGCCCGTTGACCAGATGACATGTTCCGCAACCATTGGACTGCACGGTATCCGATCATAAGACTGGCCGGCTTTGATGGCCCGGGAACGTTCGATCGGTGTCATTTCATCCTTTGGTATGGTAAGTGTTTTCATTGCTACACCTCTTTTATTGTTCTGCCTTACTGCGCAACTCGGAAACTATGATGGCAACCAGAATGATGATGCCGGTAAATAATTGCTGGTAATAAGTGGGGACGGCCAGCATAGTCAGCCCGTTCCTCAACACTCCCAGGGTCAGACAGCCAATAAAAGTGCCGAAGATGGAAGCTTTGCCCCCCTTCATACTGGCGCCGCCTAAAACTACGGCCGCTATGGCATTCATTTCATAAGTTGCACCGGCTAACGGCGCGGCTGAGTTGAGCCTTGCAGTCATAATCAGTCCTGCGGCTGCCGCGCATAAGGTGGAAAAACAGTAAATACTGATCTGGTAAAAATTGACATTGGCCCCGGTACGACGTAAAGCTTCGCCATTACCGCCTAAAGCCAGGCTGTATTTGCCCCAAAGAGTATAAGACAAGAGAAAAAGGCCCACGATCAAAAAAATAAACGCCAACAGGATAGGCGGGTTGATCGGTCCGATTGAGCCTGTTCCCCAGAATTTAAAGTCGGCTGAGAAACCGTAAATGGATACTCCGCCGGTCAGAATAAGAGCCGCTCCCCGGGCGATGGACATTGTCGCCAAGGTGGTGATAAATGGATTTACTTTAATATAAGAAATCACCAGGCCATTTACCAAACCAAACAGAAGTGCAGTCAGAAAACCCAGAAACACAGCCGGGAGGACTTCTGTACCGGACTTCATGGCCACTGCCATTACTACACCGCTGAGAGCGGCTACGTTGCCTACCGATAGGTCAATACCGCCGCTGGCTATTACAAAGGTCATACCAATTGCCAATAAAATATGAACAGAACTCTGATCTAAAATATTCCGGAAATTCTCCCAGGATAAAAAGTATTCTGAGGTCAGACTCAAAGCCACAATTAATAATAATAGCACTCCGGAAAGCAGAAGCTGCGGAAATATTCTCTGCAGACGGACCCTCATCTCCATTATTCTCTACCCCTGTTGTTAATATCTACTGCTCCCGTGATCATGGCGATCACGTCGTTGGGATGGACCTCATCTGTTTTTACCAAACCTACTACTTCTCCCTGGCGCATGACACAGATCCGATCAGATATTTGAAAGACCTGCTCAATATTATGGCTGATAACGATAATGCCAAGGCCCTGCTGGGCAAGACTTTTAATCAATTTCAAAATGGTGATGGTTTCTTTTACTCCCATTGCCGCCGTAGGTTCGTCAAAGATCAGCAGCCGGCCTCCCTGGTGAACCGCCCGGGCGATTGCTACGCTCTGCCTCTGACCACCGCTGAGATCACCGACTTCAGCGTGCAGGAAGGGTATTTGAATCTTAAGCTGGCCCAGCAGTTCTTTCGCTTCCTGACGCATTCTTTTTCTGTCTAAACAAAAAATTTTAGTCTTATATTCCCGGCCCAAAAAAATATTGTCAGCAATATCTAAGGTATTAACCAGGGCCAAATCCTGATAAACTGTAGAAATGCCGGCAGCAAGTGCGGTTTTAGGCTTCAATTTGTGATATTTTTGGCCGGCAACAATTATTTCTCCGCTATCAGGAGCAATGGCGCCGGATAAGGTTTTTATGATAGTGCTTTTACCGGCGCCGTTATCCCCAACAATAGCTAAAATCTCGCCCGTGTAAGCTTTCAGGTCTATACCCCGGAGGGCTTCCACATTACCATATTTCTTTTTAACCCCTCTGACCTCCAGGAATGGTTGAGTTAAAGGAACCGACATAAATTCAACCTCATTTGCATGATCAATTTATTTATAATGATAAAAATTTTCCATGGCACTGATTATGACTTCAGCCCCTTTGAGCGCCCTTAAATAGTAAAAAGCATATGAAAGTTCCTTCATTGTGCATGTCCGATTTCTGCATATTAACTCTTAAGATCATTTATCTATAGTATAATAAAAAATTCAATTTTTTTGTTAAAATTTTAGATGAAATTTAATATAAAGTATATAAATAAGTTATATGGATGGAGATAAAATATGAGAGAAGCATGATTCATGTAACCGAGACTTTCAGAAAATAGAGTCACCTGAGGCTAATATACCTCCCCGGCAGACAGATCAAAGAGTCAATACTAACTCCAAAATACTGGGATCCGATGCAGGAAGAAACAGACTGGGGGAATAGTACCGGTGATGGGCTAAGTAAAGTGAATTTATAGACGGGTTGATTGGTTAAGAGACTTAATATAGGCAGGGGCTATATAATAGCCCCACACACCTGGTTTTTTTATTCTTCCTCCAGAACATAACCGGCAATATTGCGGCAGTGGTCACCGATACGCTCCAGGTTGACCAGCATATCCAGAAACACTGCTCCGTTACTGCCGTTACATATTCCTTCGTTCAATCTTCTGATGTGGGCTTTGCGGTAAGTTGCCTGAAGTTCGTCTATCTTCTCTTCATGGGCCAGCACTTGCCTGGCAACGGATTTATCCTGCCTTTCCAGAGCTCTGTAGGCCAGGAGGAGAGTGTTATTAGTCACTTCCAATATGTTGTCCATTTCCTGTCTGGCTTCGCCGGAAAAACTGACATTGTAGAGGGTGGCATCAGTAGCCTGTTCAATAATATTCTCACAGTGATCCCCAATCCGTTCAATATCATTTAAAGATTGTAGAATTATATGAGCGTGATTCGACTCCTCGGTAGATAATTGCTTTTGGGAGGCCAACACTACATAGTCGGTTATTTCCCTTTCCAGAGCATTAATTGCATTTTCCAAATTTTTGCCTTTTTCCACCAGAGTTTCCTGGCGGGTATTAAAATATTCTATAGCGTTGGTAAATGCTTCCTGGGCCAGGTAGGCCATGCGCAGAGTTTCTCTTTTTGCCTGAGACAGAGCTACGGAGGGATTATTTAAGAGTCTGCGGTCAATATATCGGGGGCGGTAGGGATCATCAGCATCTTTTTCTCTATCTGGAATCAGTTTGGTTACAATAAAGGCCAGTACAGCTACTAAAGGCAAATGGATAAGGGTGTTGCTGATGTTAAAAACCGCATGGGTTTGGGCAATTTGCAGTTTGATATTCAGAGTATCCCAAGTGCCGGCAAAACCAGGAAGGAGAATAAAGAAATAGTTCGTAAAGAGGACTACTATTTTTTTGAAGGCTCCCATTAGGAAGAGGGGGAGAAAAATGATAGTTCCCACTACATTGAATATGAAGTGGGTAAGGGCTGTCCTTCGGGCTGAAACACTGGCCCCGAGGGCGGCCAACAGAGCCGTAATGGTAGTACCGATATTATCTCCAAAGAGAATAGGAACCGCCTGATTATAGGTGACTGCGCCCTGATAAGCCAACTGCTGCAGAACCCCTATGGTAGCGCTGCTGCTTTGCACCAAAAAAGTAAAAAACATCCCCAACAATACACCGATTATTGAGTTATTATCAATACTGGTCATTAAGTCGACAAAGAAAGAAAGGTCTTTTAAAGGCTGCATTCCATTTCCCATAACCGTTAAACCGAAGAAGAGGATGCCAAAACCAAATAAGGATTGTCCTATGACTTTAAATTTTTTACTGGAGGCAAATAAAAAGACCAGTGCCCCCAAGCCAAGGATGGGCAGGGCATAATCCTGCAAATTGAAGCCGATCAGATATGCCGTCATGGTGGTACCTATGTTAGCACCCATTATTACCCCGATAGCCTGACGCAAGGTGAGAAGTTGGGCATTGACCAGGCCTACGGTTAATACGGTAGTGGCACTGCTGCTCTGGATCAAAGCCGTAACCAGAGCTCCTGTCAATACTCCCCGGACAGGATTCCGGGTTCCTTTTTCCAGGATAGTTCGCATCCTATCACCGGCTGCTGATTGCAGTCCATCAGACATAAAACGCAAACCGAACAGAAACAAACCTAAACCGCCGACAAATGAAAATATTATTTCAGATATATTCAAAAGATTACCTCCTGTAATCACTTAAAAAATCTTATTTTTGCTCACTTTTAATATTGTATCAAATTCAACCAGATTCTGAGGCTAGTTTATTCTGTGATTCTTAATTGAATAGTATTTAAAATTACCAAAGAATATTAAAGAATTGGCCTCGGATACTTGATTTTTAGAACTGTATACTGTATTATCTGTAACAGTTTAATAAGAAAATTCATAATTTGAAAACGGTCAACATGGTTTTGGCGCAGCTGATACCATGAGCTGGAAATACTTAAAGCATAAGTTTCCGGCTGAGAGGAACCGGCTTACTGGGGTGGGTAGCTATGAGTTTGCCTGCCCCATATTTATATCTATTACCGGCTAAGGAAAATTTAATTTAAAGAAAGGGTGTAGAAATGTTTGCGTTCTGGTTGGCAGTAATTATCTTTCTAATGGTTTATGCAATGATCATTGCTGAAAAAGTGCATCGTACCATAATTGCTCTGGTCGGTGCCACCGTAGTAATTGCTTTGGGGTTGATAACCCAGGAGGAAGCAGTCAGGGCCATTGACTTCAACACCATTGGCTTGCTGGTAGGTATGATGATAATAGTCGGTATTACCCGCCGAAGTGGATTGTTCGGCTACCTGGCAGTTAAATCGGCCCGGCTGGCCAAAGGCAAGCCCATAAACATACTGATTGCTTTAGGTTTGATAACCGCAGTCTTATCAGCTTTTTTGGATAATGTGACCACCGTGTTGCTGATAGTTCCGGTAACCTACGTTTTAACCGACCGACTCGATATATCACCCATCCCCTTTCTTTTTACCGAAATTATCTGTTCCAACGTAGGCGGTACGGCAACCTTGATTGGAGATCCCCCTAACATAATGATAGGCAGTGCAACTGGTCTGGGCTTTATGGACTTTATCGCCAATATGGCACTGCCTGCCCTGGTTATATTGATAATAACAATGGCCATTCTGGTACTTTGGTATAGAAAAGACCTCTTTGCCGATGATGATAAAATAAAAAGCATCATGGAATTGGATGAGATGGAGTATATAAAAGATTGGGGAATCCTAAAAAAATCCCTCATCATATTGGGATTGACGATATTAGGCTTTTTTCTCCATCAGGCCCTGCATCTGGAATCGGCCACAGTAGCTTTGATGGGAGCGGCATTCCTGATGCTGATTACGGCGGAAGAACCTGAAGATGTGCTGATGCTGGTGGAATGGCCGGTTATATTCTTTTTCCTCGGCCTTTTCGTTTTAGTGGGATCACTGGAGGCCAACGGGGTAATTGAAGCTCTGGCAGCCAAGTCTTTGGAGGTAAGCGGAGGAAATCTGCCCTTGACCGGTATGCTTGTTCTCTGGATGTCAGCCATTGCCTCTGCTTTTATAGATAATATTCCTTTTGTAGCTACCATGATACCGCTGCTGCAAAGTGTGGGGCAGGCTTCATCTATGCCGATGGAATCCCTCTGGTGGGCATTGGCTCTGGGGGCTTGTTTAGGCGGTAACGGGACCCTGATCGGGGCTTCCGCAAACATCACGGTTGTGGGGATAGCGGAAAGACATGGCAACATTATTAAATTTGTTGATTTTCTTAAAGTTGGGTTTCCACTCATGATTATTTCTGTAATTATAGCCAATATTTATCTTTATCTCTTCTTTTGGATGTAAATCATGACTACGATAGGCCTTAAAAATGCAAACCTAATTTATGCAACATAGTAATCAATTCGGATTTGGATGGGGGAGAGCCAGGCCGTAAATCCAGGCAGGGCAGGCCCATGGCTTCCAAAGCTTTACGGGTGAAACGGTCTGCCAGTTGCTTTTTTTTACCTTCTACCTCAGCTTCGAAGGTTATTGCTGCTAGAGGCTTTAAATCCTGGGCTGCACAGATTAGCAGATCAAGGTTCCTCTCCCTTATCCGATTGCTATGTTCTATCCGGTTGTGGGCTTCAGGAGAAACAATGGCCACATCGGCTAATCTTACCCGGGGGAGGACTACATAGCTTTCGCCGGGCAGAAGTTCCAGAAGCAAATGATAGACAGCCAGTTCTCTTCCCGGGAGCAAATGTTCGCGGCGGCTGTATGGCATATCATCCAGGTCTATCCAGGCATTGCTCAGATCAATTACCTCGCCCCCCTTCTGAGAAGGGCGGGAGTTATTTTTCTTCTGCATCTGCTCTTTATATACATCCCATAAGAGCTTAACTAAAACTGTTGCTATAATTACAATGATAAATTGGGCCAAATTATTACCTCCTGAAAGCTTGAGATTGCAGGGGGAATTTACTATAGCTTTTCTCAAGCTATTTATTTAATAATATAAGAAAAACAGTAGAACGTCATCCCAAGTCAAAATATACTTTAAGCCGCTAGATAATAAGTATAATATTATAAAGTGACAATAAGCACCTTAAAGGAGGTTTTTTTTTGCAGTACCAGAGCAGCAGGGGAAAATACGGGGCAGTTAGTGCGGCTCAAGCCATAACCATGGGTATATCCCCGGATGGAGGCTTATTTGTTCCTGAATTTATCCCGGTACTAAATGCAAGTACCTTAAAACAGATGGAATCCTGGGGTTACCAGGAAAGGGCTGTTTACATTATAGAGCAGTATCTGGAAGATTTTTCGGCTCAGGAAATAAAGGAGTGTGTTTACGGGGCTTATAACCGGGACAAATTTGAACATGAGAAAATAGCTCCGCTGGTTGAGCTTGATCCCGGATTATATATTCAGGAGCTATGGCATGGCCCGACCTCGGCCTTCAAGGATATGGCCCTGCAGATTCTGCCTCGTTTTCTAACGGTTAGTGCCCGCAAGATAGGGGAAAAGAGTGAGTTCATTATATTGGTGGCCACCTCGGGAGATACAGGGAAGGCTGCGCTGGAAGGGTTCAAAGATGTTCCCGGCACCAGGATTATTGTATTTTTTCCTCAGGATGGGGTCAGTGAGATCCAGAAGCTGCAAATGATTACCCAGGAAGGAAGCAATGTCTATGTTGCCGGAGTAACCGGTAATTTTGACGACGCCCAGAGTGGGGTAAAGAACATCTTTACCAGTAAACAGGTTATAGAACAACTGGAACGGCATCATATGAAAATGTCCTCGGCTAATTCCATCAACTGGGGGAGATTGTTGCCGCAGATAGTCTATTATGTCTCAGCTTATGTGGATCTGTGCAGCAGGGGAGCAGTGCAAGCGGGGGAGGCCATAAATATTGTGGTGCCCACCGGTAATTTCGGCAATATCCTGGCTGCCTATTATGCCAGCCGGATGGGGATTCCGGTCAAGCGCTTAATCTGTGCGGCCAATTCCAATAATGTTTTGACCGACTTTATTATGACCGGTACTTATGACCGCAACCGCGATTTTGCCAAAACTATTTCTCCTTCCATGGATATCCTGATATCGTCCAATCTGGAGAGACTGCTTTTCGAACTGACCGGCCATGACAGTGTTAGGGTGGGGAAATGGATGGAAGAATTAAAAAACAGCGGACGCTACGCAGTTGATGACTCCACTCGCCGGCAGGTACAGCAGATGTTTTGGTCGGATTACTGCAGCGATGCTGAAACACTGGCCAGTATAGCCTCAGTATGGCGGGAATATCAATATCTTATGGATACCCATACGGCTGTTGCCGTTAATGTTTATAACAAATTCCGGCAGCAGGTCGGTGATAATAGCTGTACGTTGATAGCCTCCACGGCCAGTCCCTTCAAATTCGGCAGCAGCGTTGCTCAGGCCGTACTTGGCGATGAACTTATCAAGGATAAAGACGAGTTCCAGACTCTTTTAACCCTATCTGCAGAAACCGGCATCAGTATACCGGCCGGAATCAAAGGCCTGAACCAGCGTCCCATAAGGCATGAAACCGTTACCTCCACCCGGGACATGCAAAAAACCGTACTATCATTCCTGAACCTGGACTGAGAAAAAGATATCCTTTAGTTTAGAAATAAAGACTTGGCTTTAGCTGGTTTCAGACTATTACTAACCCCTGTTAAGACATAGGCTTAACGGGGGTTAGTGTTATTAGATAGCTAAAAACGACTTCATGCTGCCGGTATGACCCGGTGCAGTCTTGCAATTCCTCATAGGTACGCTAAAA
>DHCD01000105.1:0-6038 GCA_002398105.1 Syntrophomonas sp. UBA4911 | reverse complement strand
CTCATAGGTACGCTAAAAACCCGCTGGAGTTTAAAAAAATCGGTATTGTCTACCTGAATAGCATTGGTCTATTTGTATTATATCCAAATACTAAAAAGGGATAAATATCGAAGTTTGCTTTCATTTTATAGTGTCGTCGCCGCCCGGGGTTTTTAACGTTATTGCAGGTAGACGACACTTTTCAGGAAAATCAGCCTTTAATAAAGCGATCCATTAGAGTATAGCCATCAGCAATGAACAGCCCCCCGGCAGCTGATTTTTCATTGTATTTGCCTACACCGTCAATTAACGGTTTGTTTTTTTCATAGATTAAAAACGGAACCGGGTTGCTGCTATGAGTGCGTGTAGATATAGGCGTGGGGTGGTCGGGCAGTATCATAACCCGGATCTGGTCGAAATCGTCTAATTCCTTGAGCAGCAGACCTACCACTTCTTTATCCACTTGCTCTATGGCCCAGATTTTACGCTTAATGCTGCCCTGGTGACCGGCTTCATCAGGAGATTCAATGTGCAGGTAGACGAAGTCTTGTCCCCTTTTCAACTCATCCAGAGCCGCCCGGGCTTTACCGGCAAAATTTGTTTCCACACTGCCTGTTGCTCCTGCTACCCTGACCGGAGTTAAGCCGGCACATATACCCAGCCCCCGTACCAAATCGACTGCGCAAACTACCGAACCATTCAGCCCATATTTATCCTTAAAGGTGGGCAGAGATGGCCGCCGGCCCTCTCCCCAAAGCCATATTGAGTTGGCCGGATTTTCCCCTTTTTCCATACGAGCCTGGTTTACCGGATGCTTTATAAGCATTTCCTGACTCCTGAGCATGAGCTCCAACAACAGAGAACCATCCTTACCCTGAGGCAGATATTTACCTACCACCTGGTCGGAGATATCATGAGGAGGGGTGAGTACCACATCTTTATCACTGCCGTTTTTCCATACCACCAAATGCCGGTAACTGATCCCGGCATGAAAACTAAAATATTCGTTGCTCAGCCGGGACTGTAATTCCGCCAGCAAACGAGCCGATTCTTCAGTGCTGATTTCACCGGCACTGTAATCCCGCATGGTTTTATGCCCATACTCTTCTTCACCGGATAAAGTCACCAGATTACAGCGCAGAGCCAGGTCGCTATCAGCCAGCTCCACCCCCAGACTGACTGCTTCCAGGGGCGAACGTCCGGTATAATAGCTGAGGGGGTTATAGCCCATTACCGCCAGATTGGCTACATCGCTACCGGGAGAAAGGCCTTCCGGAATGGTCTGTACCAGCCCTATCAGGGCCTGGCGGGCCAAGGTATCTATATTAGGGGTTCGGGCATACTCCAGCGGTGTCTGCCCGTTTAATTCCGGTATATCATAGTCTGCCATACCATCGGAAAGAATAATTAAGTACTGCATAGCTTTCAACTCCCAGATTATAATTATTATCTAAGTATAACATTTGCATCAATAATGGTATATCCGTCTCAATAAAGGGAGCTTCCAGTTTTTAACTTGCTGGACAAATAAAAAAACCCACCTTAAAACCGGTGGATTCAATATTTAGATGGTGCCCGAGGCCGGGGTCGAACCGGCACGAGGGGTAAACCTCGCGGGATTTTAAGTCCCGTGCGTCTGCCTATTCCGCCACCCGGGCACGGTTGCGAAGTTTAGAAGGAACTATCTCAATGTCCCGTTTCGCAAAGTCTAGTGTAGCAAATTATACAACGTTTTACAAGTGAAACTTAACAGAATTTGCGTTATCAGCAATACAAACATTTTTTCAGGAGATGATTCCAGAGGCATCTTTAGGAAAGTAAGTGAACATTGCAGGTTTGTTGTCCTTTGTGCCCGGCGTAACATCAAGTGCGGAAATACGGTCCATCCAGGGAAATTGACAATAGCCCCTAACTGTTTTCCTTCATTATATTAACCCGTTTAAATTGGCTTCTGCCATAATGCCGCCATGAAACCGCCCGGTTCGATCCCGGATAAACGGTTCTCTTCTTCCAGATTAAACCTGTCTTCAGCCGCATCAGGGGGGACAAACAGACACTGCCCCATATTAACAAGATGTTCGCGGTCCAGGTTCTCGAATTCCCGCAGGGTTTTAAATTTTGAAAAGCGCCAAATAGAATCAGGATTTTCCTGCGCCCGTTTTTCATATGATTTGCCCCAGGCCGCATCTTTGCGGATGGTACCGATCAATAAGAATTTACCTGGTTTGAGTACCCGCAGCATTTCCCGGAAAGCTTTTTGTGAATCCGGAATAGTCTCGAAAACCGCCATGGTAAATACGGCATCGAAATAATCATCTGCAAAAGGAAGATTACAAATATCGCCCTCGACATACTCAATATCAAGTCCGCGGCGACGCGTTTTTTCTCTGGCGATAGCCAGCATTTCCGCCGAGAGGTCAACACCGGTCACCCGTGCTCCCCTTGCGGCCAGTTTGATGCTGAAATTTCCGGTTCCACAGCCGCAATCCAGGATCGTCATTTCCGGCTCCGGGGTAAATAAACTGAAGGCTAATTGGGTTTCAACCTGGTCTGCGAAGCGGCCCATTGGGGTTTCATACCAGCCGTCATATTTCTGAGCCGCCTCATCAAAGAACGCCATTCCGCACACCTCCATTTATTCAAATTTTGCTGTGTTTATAAAAAAACACCCTTTCAGTATTATAAACTAAAAGAGTGCGTTTTTTTATTATGGAGGGCGGAACCGGACTCGAACCGGTGAATGGTGGTTTTGCAGACCACAGCGTTAGCCACTTCGCCATCCGCCCGTTTGTTTATCTCTTACGCAACCATTATTGTATCAACTTTCACCCTTTATTGCAAGGGCAGTAAAGGATTACGGAATCGGAATTTATTGCGGACAAAATAAAAGCGTTACCGCGGTAACGCCTGTTTGACAATGGAGCGGAAGACGAGATTCGAACTCGCGACCCTCGCCTTGGCAAGGCGATGCTCTACCACTGAGCCACTTCCGCTTGAGTAATGGTGCCTCGGGGCGGAGTTGAACCACCGACACGCGGATTTTCAGTCCGCTGCTCTACCAGCTGAGCTACCGAGGCTTATGGCGAAGCCGATGGGATTTGAACCCACGATCTTCGGCGTGACAGGCCGACATGTTAACCGCTACACCACGGCTCCGCAACGAAGTTTATTATAGCATCAGCTAAAATAATAGTCAACATAGCCCAATGATTTTTACGAATAATCGTTGGTTATATTTACATGTAATCAGTCGTATTCTGGCCTATTTATCAGCAATTTCATCCGCAGTAATTGGTTTAAAGCCTTGTTCGCCCTTATAATGCCAATATAGATTATACATTTTTTTATTAAGAGATACATTCCATGCTATGGGTGGCGCCGGATCAGAGTCATACTTCGGGATATTTAAATGTCGGCTGCCCATAAAACCAGCAGCCGACATTAATTATCTTACTGATAATTGCCTTTAACCGACTTTGGAACTATACGCTTTTTTAACCTGTTCAACTTTATCAGCCCAAAACATCATATCTTCGAAAACCTTATCAACAGTTGAGCAGGCTACAATTGCCACTTCTTTTGGGTTAATAAGAACTCCGATGGTTAATGTTCCATATTCATCTGAACGCAATAAAAGATCTTGGTGCGGTGATTCCAGCTGGCCTACTTTGAACTGGTCAATACTCATAACTTTATCCATTTACTCCACCACCTCCCGTCTGCTCTCGGTTGTTATATTTTGGTAATTAAAACACTGCAGGGAGAATAATTAACCAATTTATAAGCAGTGCTGCCCAGTAATATTTCCCGTATGTTCGATGTTCCCTTATGACCTAACACCACCATATCGCTATGCCTTTGGGTCAGATAATGCAATATTCGTTCGGCGGGATCACCGAAGAATAATTGGCTCCGAAAATGAAGTTTTCTCTTTTGGGCTGCCCATTGTGCCTTGGCAAGAATTTCCGAGTAAAATTTTTCCCCGTGCTGCCTGGCTGTTTCAACTTCCCCCAAAGTGCCTGCATAATTGGGTATGGGAACAACTGCTACCGCTTCAATACTGATATCTTTGGCTGCACCCAGGTCAAAAACCAATTCCAGGGCTCTGGCTGCATCCGGCGAGGCATCAAGTGCCACCAGAATATTGTTCCATACCAATTTATTACGTACGATTAGAACGCTGCAGGGTGAATAGTTTACTACTTTGGAGGCAACCGACCCTAATAGCCGGCGGTTTAAGTTGGATCTCCGCTTATACCCCAGGACAACCAGGTCAAACGGGTTTTGCTTCAAGTAATTGATTATGCTTTCGCCAGGATTACCGAAAAGCAACTCGGTTTTAACGTTTAACCGTTGTTTTCGGGCTTCTTCCTGAGCTCTGAGCAATAATGGCTGATACATATTAAAGCCCTCTTCCCGCAGGCTTGAGTCTGCCCCGTATACAGAAGCCCAGTCCGGTATATTGGCCACGGTGACTATGGTTAAGCTGGAATTCCTGACTTGGGCTATTTTACAGGCGGCCGCTAGTAAAACCGGGGCTTCTTCTGATTCATCAATACCCACCAGTATATTTTTTCCCATTTACCCCACCTCTTCTGATAATGATGACTCTGATCCGGTTGTTTCCTCATCTTCACAGAGGATATGTTCAGGCTGAAACCATTTTTGAGCAATAAATGTGGGAATAATTGCTGAAGCTACAACTACGGTAACCAGTAACGAAAATTGCGAGTTGTTAATGTAGCCATTGTTGAGGCCGAACATGGCAGATATGGTACCAAAGGTTAACCCGGTGCTCATCAAAAGGGTAGTGAACATAGAATCAGCTGGTATAAATTTACGAGCCAGGGGATATACCCCTATGCCCTTGGTAACCACTTTGACCATAAATAATAATCCCAATAAAACCAGCTGACTGGATAAAGCGGTAACAGATACATTCATACCGGCTTTCAAAAAGAAAAATGGTGTAAGCATAGCAAAGGCAATAGTCCTGAGCTTGTTCGGGAGTTCTGGTTGGCCGGAAAAAATTGAGGATAAACATAGTCCCAGGATAAAGGCGGGTAAAACTGATTGCCCCTGGCCAATTTCAGCTAATAGCATTATGGCGAATAATGCTGCCAGGATTATTTTAAGGTCCGGTTGTACCAGCTTTTCTCCGTATTTTTCCCGGATCTTCCCAAGTATCCAGGGAAGCGCAACAATAATCGCTGCGGAACCGGCTAAAAACAAAAAGCTTTTTACAGAGTATTGAGAAAATACCAGGGTTAAGGCCAGAACCGTGCCCAGGTCAGTGATAAAGCACGAGGCCATTATAAGCTTGCCCAGCTCGGTTTTGGTCAAGCCGCTCTCCACCAGAACCGCATATACTACTGCGAGGGAAGTGGTGGATAAGGCTATACCGGCAATTAAAGCTTCATTTAAGGACCAGTCAATCATATAGAAGCAAAACAAAAACGTTGCAGCAAACGGAGCAATAAATGATAGTAAACCAATCAGCAGGCTTTCCTTACCTTTGGTTCTGAGTATTTCGGGATCAACCTCAGCTCCAGCCAGGAAAGTAAGGAGAACCGCGCCTATAGAGGCCAGGAAGTTCATCCAGTCCGGGATAATGGGATGCAGGGCATTACCTAATATTACCCCCATAACGATTTCAATAATTGTTACAGATATCCCCAATTCAATAGAGATTATACTGGCAAGAAGAATAGTGCAGATAAGAATGAATGCAAGTGTCATAACCAGACTCCTTCAATAAATTTATTAAGTCCTATAATTTTAAACAAAAAAATAACGTGTATCCCCAAACAGGGAATACACGTTTAACTTTAAAGCTAAAGCAAGCTAACACCCCCTATCTCGTTTAGGATAGGAGCTATCAGCTTAAATTTAAGCGTTTAGCCGCAGCATGGCAAGCTCCATTGCCACTATGTTATTTTCTTAGCTAAACAATAACAAATTAGAAAAGCAATATCAATAGATTTTATAAACAAAATCAGGCAAATATTACTCCAACCAGGTGATATTTTACTGCCTTTATTGACGGGTTGAGTACTTGT
>DHCD01000051.1 GCA_002398105.1 Syntrophomonas sp. UBA4911 | reverse complement strand
CAAATCCGGAAACCGAAATTCAACCATTTTGACAGAATGTTAAGTATCCTCATGATGGATATTCGGTATGGTGGAATTTCGGTTTCCGGATTTGCATAATCTACTAATTATACCGCAATGTAATAAGGAGAATTGAAATGGGCCGTACCGAGGCACATGTTGCGTTAAATGGATTTGAGGGAACAGTAACTGTTAATGAACCGGTTTTACGCTACCCTGGCAACCCAATATTAACATGCCATGACGTCAATAAGGTTTGGGGTACAGACAGCCGTTTATATACCTACACGGTTCATAATGCGGGAATGGCAAAAGTGACAGATGCGAATGGTCAGAATCAAACCATAATGCTTTTTCGTTCCCACATTGCTGATGGCCGTAGTGTGGTAGGCAAAGCTGTAAGTGATAATGGCCTGGATGGTTGGACGGTAGACCCCAGGCCATTTTTATTGCCTGCGACCGAGAATGATCTATATGCTGAAGGCGTAGCCATAAATTCGGTTATTGAATCTGAGGCCGGCGGGGTGGAAGATATTCGGGTCAATCCGGTTGGGAGCGGCTTATATGTATTGACTTACAGTGCCTACCACGAACAGATTCCTGACCGGGTCAAGGTGATGATAGCTGTAACCAAAGACTTCAAGACTGTTGTTCGCTATGGCCCAATTTCCCAACAGGATATGCGCAATGTGGTTATATTCCCTGAACCGGATAGAAACAAAAGATGGATAGCCTTGCTTCGTCCCAATGACAAAGGAAGGGAAACCTCGGGCTCCGGTCACACCGGCGGCTCATTTGCAGAAATATGCGCAGGTTTCGCACCAGGTCCTACCGGACCATGGGAAATCGGGGATGTAGTCATGAGAAGCGGTCACGGGCCGAGCGCATTCCAGGCTAAGATCGGGCCAGGCGCCCCGCCTATCAGGACTCGGTACGGGTGGCTGAATATTTTTCATGGTGTCCGTTCAACCATGGCTGGCAATCCTTACACCCTGGGGGTGGCATTCCATGACCTTGAAGACCCGGCCAATCCAAGTAAGATCCGTATTAGCGCCAAACCGCTGTTGATGCCCAGTGCAAGTGATTGTATAGTCAGAGAAACTGATTATGTCCACGTTCCTAATGTGGTATTCAGCTGCGGTGCATTAACCGGCAAGGACGATACGGTAGCTATATATTATGGAGGCAATGATACAGTAATGAATGTCGGTCTGGCAAATATACAAATCTTAAATGAGATGTGTAATGTTTTCCGCTTCAACCCATTGACCGGGAAACATCTAAGTGTCAAGAGAACCGGTCCTCGTTGACCCGCCCCTTGAACCCAGGCGATCGGGAGAACCATCCCTTTGATCGCCCTTTGTGGTTTTTTATTTAAAAGGGGCCGGTGAAAACGCTTCCAGGTTTCGGGAATGATATAATGGCTTATCGAAAATCATTAGCGTCACTTTTCTCCTACAGAGCTTTTTCAATAGCTCGGTCTAACAGGTAACCATCTCCAGCCGGCAACCGGCATCATCATTCAGGCCGTCTCCTGGCCCTGCATCATCTTTTGCCCTGCCTTTCTTTTTAATGAAAAACGAATAAAATATATCGAGAAACAATAAATATATATTGTTTTTCAATAATATATTTGCTATAATGCAAGTACTATAAGGGTGCGCCCACACCCGGCTGCGAGAGGATGAGATTTATGTGGAATAGAGAGAAATCAATCACTCTGAGTAAGTTGTGTATTTTAATCTTTTTGGGCTTGCTTTTAGCTGTCGTCGTGTCGGCGCCCTGGCTGACGCACTGGTTTGTGAACTTCTCCCAGGCCGGGCTGCAGGGAGATCAATCCTATTTTCTGGCTACCATCTACGTGGGATTTATTCCGGCCGTCTATCTGCTCTATAGTATGTTGGGTCTGCTCCGCCGGATTGATGCCGGGCGGGTATTTGTAGCAGAGAATGTGGAATTATTGAGACGGATTTCCTGGAGCTGTTTTTTAGGAGCAGTAATCGCTCTTGTTTCGGTTTTTTATTATTTCCCGTGGTTCTTTGTGGCAGTGGCGGCCGCTTTTATGGGTTTGATTGTACGAGTGTTGAAAAATGTATTCGCCCAGGCGGTGGAACTTAAAAACGAAGCAGATTACACGGTATAAGGGAAGGGAAGCGGTAACATGCCAATCGTAGTGAATCTGGATGTAATCATGGCCAAAAGGAAGATATCCTCGGGCGAATTGGCTGAAAAGATCGGCATCAGCCAGGCTAATCTCTCTATCCTGAAAACCGGTAAGGCCAAAGCGATTCGTTTCTCCACCATGGAGGCGATCTGCAAGTCATTGGATTGTCAGCCCGGCGACATACTCGAATACCAAGAACCGGATGAAGTATAAGGAGGCTTTTGTGAATGAATGAGCTTACTCCTGATAAAGACCACGCAACTTTGATTTCAGAATCAGCAACTGTGGGCGTTCCCGCAGAAAACCCCCAGGAGATTTCCCTGCGGCCCAAGGGAAAAGTACCTTTTGTTGCAGACCGTAATGACATTCTTTTTGCCCTGTTTGCTTTTATATTGGGATTTATTTTTGCCCGTTGGGTATTGTTCTCCTGGCAGGGCTGGGGGGTAACCCTGTTTACCCTGGCATTTTGCAGTTCAGTGACTGTGTATCTGCTGAAAAAGGGTATCCATATTCCCCGGGCCGGGTGGTTCTGGCTGGCCGTGGTGATGCTGATAGGGTTAAGCTTCTGTCTTTGGACCAACAACGGCCTTGCTCCCCTGCAGGGTATGCTGTTATTTGGCAGTGCTGTATACTGGATCATATGTGCTGCCGGGCTGCTTATCCTTGGCCAAACCAGTGATTTGGTTTTATTGGACAGCTATAATGCTCTGTTGGTGATTCCCTTTAGTAATTTCAACTGCCAGTATAAAGGTCTGGCTGTTCTCGGCAGCAATTATCGTACCCGGGGAAGACAGTTTTTCTCTATAGCTTTGGGGCTATTATTATCACTTATAGTGGCGGCCATGGTTTTGCCCCTGCTGATGAAGGCAGACAGCGGCGGTTTTGCCAAAATTGTCAATGGAATATTAATTGGCTTTCGCGGGATGGGGGCAGGATTTTGGGAATCGTTCTGGGATGTCATTCTGGCTATACCCATAGCAGCTTATATATTCGGGCTGGTTGCCGGCAGCGCTCATAAACGAGGCGCCGACTTTTTTAAGGAGGACAGTACGCTCAAGCAAATTTCAGCCCTGCGGGTACTTCCCATGACTACGGTATACATTCTGTTAGGTTTGCTATGTATGCTTTATATAGTATTCATCGGGAGCCAGCTGCCTTATTTCTTCTCCGCATTTGTTGGTAAACGGCCGGAAGGTTGGCAGATTTATTCCGAATATGCCCGCAGCGGATTTTTTGAGTTGTGCCGTATCTCGGTTATCAACCTGATTGTATTGACGGCAGCCAATATTATGAGCCAAAAGCAGAGCAGGGATAGTATGACCCTGAAGGTGCTCAACTCATTACTGGCGATTTTAACCCTGGTGCTTATTGCCACCGCCTTTAGCAAAATGGCGATGTACATAGGGGCCTACGGACTCTCTATGCGTCGGCTGCTGCCCTGTATTTTTATGATTTTTATGGCCATCATATGCGTTGGAGTTGTAGCCCTGCAAAAATGGACCTTCTCCATTACTCGCCTGGCAGTTGGGGTTGGTGCAGTTATGTTCTGCCTGCTGTGCTGGTTGAATCCGGATAGCTTGGTGGCTCGCTATAATGCTGATCGTTATCTTGCGGGAACGCTAAGAAACTTTGATGTGGAGATTTTATACCGGTCCGGACCAGCCGGTGTTGATTCGGCCCTGATGGTATATGAGCAGACCGATGATGAGATTTTACAGGGAAAACTGAAAAAATATCTGCTGGTTCAGCAGCAACAGGCGGTTAAAGTGGCTGGAGAGCCGGGTGACAGCCTGCAAAGAGCCCGTGTCCGGGATAAAATTACTGAATACTTTGATTAATTAA
The DNA here is from genome assembly GCA_002398105.1 of Syntrophomonas sp. UBA4911. Taxonomy (GTDB): domain Bacteria; phylum Bacillota; class Syntrophomonadia; order Syntrophomonadales; family Syntrophomonadaceae; genus UBA4844. The sequence continues at coordinate 7,168 of DHCD01000051.1, read as the reverse complement.
CTTATTTTTCAGGAATGTGGTCAAGAATATAGGGAATAACCTCTTCTGGTGAAATACCCAAAGCAAGGGCGAATTCTTGATTTAGATGTTTTTCAGCGGTGTTCATTATCGCCTCATCCATCTTGGGCAATTTTTTGCCCACTGCGGCTCGGGTTTCTTTTTCCGAATGCAGCGTCTTGATGATTTTAATCCATTCTTCGTTTTTTCCCGATTTCAGAGCAGTTTTAAAATCAGCGCTTCTTCGTCTCTCGTCCTCAGGCCAAATGATCTCCTTTTCCGGCATCGTCGCTATTAACGACAGCACCTCATCTTTAGTGATGATGGGCCGAAGTAAAATATTTTCATTATCTACCGGGACCCTGATGGTCATATTATTATCATCGACCGGCTTTAGAACATAATATTGGGTTTCGTCATTACCGGTATACTCGTCTTTCCCGATATCTAAAATCCGGCATACTCCGGTTAAACCATAAACCACATAATCATTCACTTTATACATGCCTATCTTCCTTTAAATATTTAAATAGTAATCGACGTGTCCCGCTAAATAATATCCCTTAAAGAAATTATAACAGTAAAATATATAATAGTGTAATAGCTTACCCCAATAGTTTTCGTAAGTACCATAAAGCGATTGGGGAAAAACCTAAAAAGGTGTATGAAAGTAAATTTTTGCCAGCAGGCACAATTACACAGCCAATTTCAGAAAACAGGGGTGATCTTCATGCCCGAAGAAAAACGGAAGTTTTCCATGGCTTCCTGAAAATCATGATGAGTATTGACAAAGCCCAGGCAAATGGGTATATTTATTTATAAATCGAAATTGCAAAGGCATTGACGGAGAGAGTACGTTTCAGCCGAACGTTGCAGCGAGCCGGAGAGGGTGCAAGCCCGGTACCAGTAGTCTGAATCCGAAAATCACTCCTGAGCTGCGGACCGAACGATTGATCCAGTAGGCTCCGACGGTTTTCCCCCGTCACCGGGAACGCATATGATGGTATGTCGTATTAATGGGTGGTATAGCGAATGTCTTTTAGGCTTTCGTCCCTTTATGGGACGGAAGCCTTTTTGCTTTGTAAGATTATTGAATTGCCATATTTATGGCAATTGCTAAGGCTCAAAGTACTGCGAGCGCAGCTCTTGGGAGCTTGCTCCTTAGAGCTGCGGCCTGCCCCTTGCGGGTACAGGCGCGCGCTAAGGGAACGCGCCTATCTGGTAGTTTTATCAATCATAATATGACTGGAGGAAAAGGCAATGGCAAGCAATGATATGGTAGAGATTCGCTGGCACGGCCGGGGCGGACAGGGAGCCAAGTCGGCCTGCCTGCTGCTGGCGGATGTGGCCGGTTTAGAAGGGAAATTTGTGCAGGGATTCCCGGAGTATGGCCCGGAACGTATGGGAGCTCCGATTACGGCTTATAATCGCATCAGTGAAAAACGGTGCAGCATCCATTCCAACATTTACTATCCCGACTATGTGGTGGTGGTGGATGAGAGCCTGTTGGACAACGTCGACGTTACCGGAGGACTGAAAGAGGGCGGGGCGATAATCATCAACACTCCCTGTTCTCCCCAGGAAATGCGTCTCCGGCTGGGGGGATGGAGCGGAAAAGTCTGTACCCTGGATGCCCGCCGCATTTCGGAAGAGACTCTGGGCCGAAACTTCCCCAATACCCCTATGCTGGCCGCTGCGGTCAAGGTGAGCGGTGTTTTGGAAACCGAGCGTTTTTTAGCCCATATAGAAGAATCCTTTAAACATAAATTTGCTGACAAACCCCAGGTTATTGAGGGCAATATGGCAACACTGAAAAAATCCATGGATGAGGTGCAGGTAGGATGATTTATGCGAAGGATATCAATGAACATACCCCCTGGCAGGATCTGACTCCCGGCGGGGAGATCTACGAGCCGGGAACGGCCCGGAACTTTGATACCGGCGCCTGGCGGAGCAATACGCCCGTTTTTCATGCCCAGGCCTGTAAACACTGTATGCTTTGTGTTCCCTTCTGCCCGGACAGTGCTATCCCGGTGCAGGACGGGAAACGTCTGGACTTTGATTATATGCACTGCAAAGGTTGCGGCATTTGTGAGAATGTGTGCCCCTTCCCGGCGATTACTATGGTGACGGGAGGTGTGGCCAGATGAGCAGCCGTCTTTCCGGCAACGAAGCCGTAGCTTATGCCATGAAGCAAATAAACCCTGATGTTATGGGAGCCTTTCCCATCACTCCCTCCACCGAAATTCCTGAATACTTCGCCCAGTATGCGGCTAACGGCGAGGTAGACACTGAATTCGTAACCGTGGAGTCCGAGCACAGCTCCATGTCGGTATGCATTGCGGCGCAAGCGGCAGGAGCCAGATCGGTTTGTGCCACTTCATCCTGCGGGCTGGCCCTGATGTACGAACTTCTGTATGTGGCGGCTTCCTGCCGCCTGCCTATTGCCTTGGCTTGCGTCAACCGGGCACTTTCCGGGCCCATTAATATAAACAACGACCATTCCGACTCTATGGGAGCCCGTGATTCCGGCTGGATCCAAATTTACGCCGAAAATAATCAGGAAGCCTACGATAATTTTCTCATGGCCATGCCTATCGGCGAACACTTAAGCGTGCGCTTACCGGTGATGACCTGTATGGACGGCTTCATTACCAGCCATGCGGTAGAGAATATAGAGCTTTTGGAGACGGAAGCGGTGCGCAGGTTTATCGGGGAATATAACCCGGAAAACTATCTGCTGAAAAAAGAGAATCCGCTGGCGGTAGGACCTTACGATGTGAGTCCCTACTACATGGAACACAAGGTCCTGGAGGCGGAGGCTATGAAAGCGGCCAAGACCCGCATACTGGAAGTGGCCGCGGATTTTGAAAAAATTTCCGGCCGGCGCTACGGCCTGTTTGAAGAATACAGAATGGAAGATGCCGAATTGGCTTTGGTTCTGATTGGCTCCAGTGCCGGAACTGCCAAAGCGGCCGTCGACAAGCTGCGGGAGGCCGGGGTAAAGGCCGGGCTGGTCAAAATCAGAGTATTCCGTCCTTTCCCGGGTGAGGAACTGGCCCGGGCTCTGGCGGGGACCAGGGCGGTAGCCGTCATGGATAAGTCCGAAGGTTTTTCCGCCAGCGGTGGTCCTTTATTTGCCGAGACCCGCAGCGCTTTGTATGATCTGCAGGAACGCCCCTATATGATCAATATCGTTTACGGTCTGGGCGGCCGCGACGTAAAGACCGAGGATATCGAAAAAGTATTCGCCCGGCTGGCGGCCATTGCTGCCACCGGCGAGGTCGGACCGCTATATACCCATATGGGACAGAGGTCAAGGGAGGAGATAGCATGAGCACGGTATATAACCTGAAACGGGAAGTAGAAAAACCGGCCCGTCTCACCGGAGGGCATCGACTCTGCGCCGGCTGCGGCGCCGGGATTGTGGTGTCCGGGGTTCTGCGGGCTCTGGATAAAGAGGACCGGGCCGTGGTGGTCAATGCTACCAGCTGCCTGGAGGTCTCCACCTTTATCTATCCTTACACGGCCTATATGGACAGCTATATTCATTCTGCCTTTGAAAACTCCGCCGCTACCTGTTCCGGCGTGGAAGCAGCCTATAACGCTTTAAAACGCCGCGGCAAGGTGGAAGGAACCGTCAAGTTCATCACTTTTGCCGGTGACGGCGGTACCTATGATATAGGGCTGCAATCCCTGTCCGGCGCTATGGAACGCGGTCATGACATGGTCTACGTCTGCTATGACAACGAGGCTTACATGAATACCGGCATCCAGCGCTCATCTTCGACCTCCCGTTTTGCCCGTACCACTACCACACCGATAGGTTCGGCGGGGCAGGGCAAGAAACAGAATAAAAAAGATCTGACCGAGATTTTGGTGGCGCATCATATTCCTTATGTGGCTCAGACTGCCCCGATAGGCAATTTCAAGGATCTGCACACCAAGTCTTACAAGGCCATCTATACCGAAGGGCCTTGTTTTCTGAACATATTATCCCCCTGTCCCCGCGGCTGGGATTACCCCATGGCCCAACTGGCGGAGATCACTAAGCTGGCGGTGGATACCTGCGTCTGGCCTCTTTTCGAAGTGGAGGAGGGCGTATGGCGTATGACCTATACCCCTAAGAAAAAGCTGCCCGTGGAAGACTTCCTCCGTCCTCAGGGAAGATTCCGCCATATGTTTAAGCCCGGCAACGAGTGGATGATTGCAGAAGCCCAAGCCTATGTGGATCAAAAGTGGGAAAGCTTGCTGGAGCGCACCGGCGTTTAAACTTGAGCTGACGCTGGAAATAAAATCAAAAAATATGGTATGATAACTGGTGATAAGGAGGTTTTGCCTGTGGAACCAACCATGTTTACCAATGAAGTCATTTTATCCTGGCTCCAGTATTTTTCCCAAAACGCCCCCGTCAACCTGGCAAAACTTAAGATGCTGGATATTACCGGGAAGAATAAGAACCTGATTCCCACCGTTATGAGCAACCGGGCCGTACTGGTCTTTACCGATGCCGGACATCCGGAGATCTTCTACGACATGTGGAATGCGGAACTGGGAGAATGCGATATCTGGTACAATGAGGGCTCAGATCCGGAAGGCCCGATCAAGCACGACAAGCTCTCCGACATGATCAACCGCGGGATCAATGCCTCCGCAGCCATGTTGATCGTGAATCCCCATGCGGCCACGAATTATCAGATAGGTATGGAGAACAGCCGTTTCTCCTGCGGCTCGGTTCAGTATGTGTGCCGGGAAGTACGGGCTATCATAATGAGTAAGCTCAACCTGGGGGACCGGGATAATATATGTATAATCTCAGGTGAGAGCATCGCGGTGGAGGCGGCCATGATCGCTGCTGAGGGCAGTGTCATTGCGGTGGAATATGATCGCCGGGATCGGACTACCATGCAATGTAATGTCGATAAATTTGGCCTGAACAATGTAATAGTGGTTGAATCTCTGGAAGACAGTACCCTGAATAATTTGCCGGCGCCGGACATAGCGTTTATAGTGGCTTCTCCACGGATCGGCAGTGAAATAAAGAGCCTCTTGGCCCTAAATCCTGCCATGGATTTTGTCGTCTATACATTGGACTTCGAAATTCTAACCTCTCTTCCCGCTCTGCTTCGGGAAAACGGCCTGGAGCGCACGGAAGCCATCCATATAGCGGTATCGCGGGTCAACAGTAAAAAAATGATGGAGCCCTTTCCGGCTCCCTGGCTGATTTCGGCCCGAAGCGTTAAAGGATAGTAATAACGCTGCGGTCTCCTGGCAGGGGCGGTTAATATGCTGATTTAAGGCATACAAACAGAAACGGAGTAATTGAAATGGCAAAGCAGGGACTGGTAAAAACAACGGGGGTTATAATCATTGGCATAATTGCTTTTATAGTAATTGCCGTTGTCGCTTTGTTGATCATAAGCGGCGCTTTTAAGGAATCCACATATCTGGAGCCCTGGAAAAAGGATTACGCCTCGAAATTCGACGACCCGAGAATTAAGCTTACGGCCCACGGGCTGCTGGCCGCCAACGGCCATAACATGCAGCCCTGGAAAATACGGCTGGATAAGGACGACCCCGAAGTGTTTTACCTATATGCCGACAGCGAGCGCCAAACAAAAGAGGTGGACCCTTTTGCCCGGCAAATGATGATTACCCAAGGTGCTTTTTTAGAGTATATCAATATCGCCGGACCTGAATCAGGGTATAAAACGAATATAGAATTGTTCCCTCAAGGCGTTTACGACGAGCCCAAATTGGATGAGAGCATGGATGCCATGCCGGTAGCCCAGATCGCGCTCACTAAGGCCACTCCTGCCAAGGCCTCTCTTTACGACTATATGTTTTTACCGGATACCAATAGAGCGCCCTATCAGTCCGCCAAGCTGAGCCCTGAACAGATCAATGAGCTGAAAAATATAAATACCGATGATAATATGACTATAAAGATTTTTCAGGATAAAGAAGACCTGGACAAATTAGGAGACTACGTTATGAAGGGAGCCTTCATTGAAGCAGGCGTGAATCGGGTCATGGAAGAGACGGAAGCCATCTTTCGCGCCAATGAATATGAAAAAAACAAATATCGCTATGGTTTTTCCGTTGAAGGGCAGGGTACTTCAGGAATCATGAAGCATCTTATGCAGGGACTGGTCACCCTTTTCCCTTCCCTGAACAGCGGAAAAGCGGCAGCGGATACGTTTATTAAGTCTGCTCAGACAGGGGTAGATAATACCCCCGCTTATGCCATGATCATTACGAAGGATAATACCCGTTTAAGTCAGGTCAAAAGCGGTATGCTTTACAGCAAAATGATCCTGGCAGCTCGGCAGCAAGGCTTGGTTATGCAGCCGCTCAGTCAGGTTCTGGAGGAATACCCTGAAATGAACCAGCTCTATAGCGAGATCCATCAAGACTATGCGCCTGAGGGAGGAACTATTCAAATGTTAGTTCGCTTAGGCCAGCCCGCCCAAGAAGTTCCGCAGAGTATGCGGCGTGACGTAATGGAATTGATTATCGGAGAATAACTTCCCGCTTGTCGTGAAAAAATTAAGCTTACAAAAGAACTTAGCGAATGAATGGTCAATATCTAGATCGTACTACCACCGGTAATTTTATTTAACGAGGTGGAATTATGTGCCTGATACTTTTGGCTTACAACAGCCATCCCCGCTATCAGTTGGTGATAGCGGCCAATCGGGATGAGTTTTATAAGCGCCCCACCCGGCCGGCAGCCTTCTGGCCGGAAGCTCCTGATATCCTGGCGGGAAAGGACTTGCAGGAGGGGGGGACCTGGATGGGAGTCACCACGACCGGCAGGTTTGCCGCCCTGACCAATTATCGGGACCCTTCCCGTTATCAGCCCCAGGCTCCGTCACGGGGGCGTCTGGTTCGCGACTACCTGCAGAGCAAGAGCAGCATGGGTCCTGAAGCTTATATCGAAAGCCTGCCCGCCGGCGGAGAAGCATATAACGGATTTAATTTTTTGCTGGGTGATGGCTCCTCTCTGTTCTATTATTCCAATCGGGAAAAAATTGTGCGCCCGGTGCCGGCAGGGGTTCACGGCCTGAGCAATGCTCTGCTGGATGTACCCTGGCCTAAAGTGAGGCGGGGAATAAAGGTTCTTACCGAAGTTCTGCAAGATGATGATATAAAAGCGGAGCAGTTGTTT
>DHCD01000075.1:18275-20287 GCA_002398105.1 Syntrophomonas sp. UBA4911 | reverse complement strand
AACCTTTCCTCTTATCGGATAGGAATGCCCGTTGATTTTGACTTGCAAAGCAAAACCGGGCAGGTTAAAATAAGCCAGGCATTTTTTAACCACAACTTTAATCAAATCCAGAAAATTAGCGGGATGATTATCCACTTGCAGTGCCAATCCATGATTAAAACCTACCGGAATAACTGCGATCTTGGCCTCCCGGCGCAGACGGGCGGTACGGGCATAGCCCAGATAGCTGCCGGCAGGCAAATTTCTTAAGGATATAACCCGGGTTTTAAACTTGAAAGGGTCAATCAATTCTATTTTAGCATCAAACCTGCCCGCCGGAAGTTCTCCCGAAAGCAAAGTTCCTATGCGCACTGCATCCAAATGCATCTGGGGATATTTTAAAAAAATGGCGCTGTTGGCACAGTGGCAGACCGGTATTTTGAAACCGGCCTGCTTGAGTTCATCAATCATAGCGGTAAAATGCCGGAATTGTTTATAGGTATAGGAACCATTCCTGGAAGCGGCTTCTGCCATATGAGTGTATATCCCTTCTATATATATGCCGGGATTATCTTTTAAGGTTGAGCAGACTTCAAGCAATTCCTCCTGGGTCATGCCGAAACGTCCCAACCCCGTATCAGCCTTGAGATGCACCCTAGCTTTCACGTTCATGCGCCGGCTGATCTGATCCAGGAGCTGCCCCTCATGAAGAGAGGTTATGGAAATGGTTATATGTTTGTCCAGAGCAGCAGCCATCTGTTCCTCGCTGACCAACGGGCTTAACAGCATAACGCTTGCCCTTATTCCCGCCCGGCGCAGAGCCAGAGCTTCTTCCAGAAAGGTTACGGCAAAAAAATCGACCCCATTCTGATAAAGTATCCGCGCTGTCTCCATCGCGCCATGGCCGTAAGCATCCGCCTTGATCACGGCAATCAGCCGGACTGATTCATCCAGTAAGGCCTTCACTTGCTCCAGGTTATGTTTAATGGCATTGATGTCTATTTCCAGCCATCGGTCACCGGTAATATTTTGCACTGACTGTCCTCCTGCTATTCTCAACTCTGAGTCTGAGGCCTGGTCAACTTGAGATACAAAGGTAAAACCCTGGTCCAGAGCCAGTAAAATACCGGTGAATAGACCCGGTCCCATTCTCCTATAAACTCAGTAAATTCACCATTGAAGCCTTTTTTAAACCGGTAAAGTCCATAAAGGGGATTATTCTCATCCAAATCTCCCGATACTCCCCGGAAGTCATACAAGGTACATTTCTTTTGCCGAGCCCAGCGAATCATTTCCCATTGAATAAGATAGTTGGGCATAACATTACGGTATTCATTACTGGAGGCGCCATATAGATACCAAGCCTTGTCTCCCAATACCATAGCCAGAGCAGCGGATATAACCTGTCCCTGGTATTCGGCTAGAAAAACCTGAGCATAGCCCGCTTCCACCATATAGTCCCATATCCATTCAAAGTATTCATAACCGCGGATAAGAAACTTATCCCGGACGGCGGTTTCCTCCAGAATACGGTAAAAAATCTTTAAGTCTTCCTTGTTTTCGGCCTCTCTTATCGCGACCCCTTTACGGCCGGCTAATTTTATATTATATCTCCACTTGGAGTGCATGTTTTGCAGAAGACTTATCTCTGATGGCGTAATATCCAGCCTGAAGACAAATGCCGGCTGGACCCCTTCAAAATTCAGCCCGGTTTTATTCTTGCTGAAAGAACATTTCTGCAAAATGTCGGTAAATACCTGGTTTTTAATCGGTACATCGGGGTCAATTTTCAGGAATATAGCTTTATGCTCCCGCGCCACCCGGCTGGCTCCCTCAAACAGAGCCCGGCATATGGCTTCACTTTCCACATCGGCTACCGGCCCTCGGGGAGCATAGAATATGCACCTTTTTAATAACGGCAGCGGCAGGTAGCGCTTTAAGATCAGCAAAGCCGCTCTAATTTCTCCATCCTCCTCCAGTACCAGAGGAAGAGGTTCCCAGCCCATCCCTCTTTTGACTTCACCCCATTCCCA
>DHCD01000075.1:0-18033 GCA_002398105.1 Syntrophomonas sp. UBA4911 | reverse complement strand
ATATCAATAATTCGGGTAGTAAACATTCAGAATCTCCCTTAGACAATATTAAATCCCAATCTGTTTTCTATATTAATATTACTATTTTACCGCACCCATGGAGAATAAAATCATGGGATGAAAAACTAATTTGCCTGTTTTACCGTTGTCAACCAGAAAAGCGGAAGTCGTTATCATTATTGCCCATCTCGACTTCCGGGATGAATTGACTAAAGAAGCGCCAGAGATGAAGATTGGGTTCAAAACCAACCGTATTCTTTTCTACCATAAAGAAACTCCTGGGCAGCCAAGTGCTTCTTGGCTGTTCTATTTTTTCCTGCGGTACTCAATAGCGTTGTGAATAAGACCAATAAAAAGGGGATGAGGCCGGTTAGGCCGCGATTTAAACTCGGGGTGAAACTGACAGGATACAAACCAGGGATGGTCGTTTAACTCCACTATTTCTACCAGCCTATGGTCAGGGGATAATCCGCTTATACTTAAGCCCCTGCTCATGAGCAAATCACGAAAGTCATTATTGATTTCGTAACGATGGCGATGTCTTTCTCCTATATTTTTAACACCGTAAGCCAGAGCGGCTTTACTTCCCTCCACCAATTCACAGGGATAAACACCCAGTCGCATGGTTCCGCCTTTGTTTTCCACCTGCTCCTGATCAGGCATAAGATGCACCACCGGGTATTCGGTATCAGGGTCGAATTCAACGCTATTAGCCCCATTTAAGCCACAAACATTACGGGCAAACTCAATTACTGCACACTGCATACCCAGGCAAATACCCAAATAGGGAATATAGTTTTCTCGGGCATAGCGAGCCGTAGCAATTTTGCCTTCAATCCCCCGATCTCCAAAACCTCCGGGAACCAGAATGGCATCAACGCCCTGCAAAAGCTGTTCACAGCCTTCTTTTTCAATCTGCTCGGCATAAATCCATTTAATATTTATCTCGCAATTATACTTAAACCCGGCATGCTTCAGCGACTCCGCAATACTTAAATAAGCATCCGGCAATTCCACATATTTACCTACCAGTCCAACTGTAACCTGCTTATCCAGGTTATGGACCCGACTCACCAGCTCCTCCCACTCAGCCAGATCGGCTTCCCGGCACTGCAGCCCCAGCCGCCGGATAACTTCCTTGTCCAAACGTTCCCGGGCCAGCATCAGAGGAACCTCATAGATAGAATCGGCATCTTTTAATTGCACCACCGCTTCCCGGTCCACGTCACAGAACAAAGCCAATTTGGCCTTCAGATCTTCGGAGAGATCCTTTTCCGTACGGCAAACCAGAATATCCGGCTGTATCCCTATACTGCGCAGTTCTTTCACACTGTGCTGGGTAGGCTTGGTTTTAAGTTCTCCGGCAGCTTTTATGTAAGGTACCAGAGTAACGTGGATATAAAGAACCCGGTCCCGGCCCACCTCAAATTTTAATTGGCGGATGGCCTCCAGAAAAGGCAAAGATTCTATATCGCCTACGGTTCCGCCTATCTCCGAAATAACCACATCAGGATGGGTCTCTTTTTCTATCATAGTTACCCGATCTTTGATTTCATTGGTTATATGTGGTATTACCTGTACCGTCTGGCCCAGGTAATCCCCTCTTCTCTCTTTATCCAATACCGACTGGTATATTCTTCCGGTAGTGCAATTGGCATGGCGGCTGAGCTTTTCATCCACAAAGCGTTCATAATGTCCCACATCCAAATCAGTCTCGGCGCCATCTTCGGTTACATATACTTCCCCATGCTGATATGGGCTCATGGTACCCGGATCAACATTTATATAGGGGTCGAACTTCTGCAGGCACACTTTCAGTCCCCGGCTCTTAAGCAGCCGGCCCAGGGACGCAGCAGTTATACCTTTGCCCAGTGAAGAAACAACCCCCCCGGTTATGAATATATACCTAGTCAAAACTTAGCCCCTCTCTTTCCCATATGTTATATCAAACCTTAAGAATTTTACCCTCTTCGCTGCTTAAAATCAATTAGCAAGGGTAGTCCAGAACTATTACCCGACTTTCTGCTGCCATCTTGGTTCGGCTTATTTCCAGGCAGGATTTTTTTATCACCCGGGGGAATTGGACCACAAATGCTTCTACCGGGCCCAGTTCCCGAATACTGACATGAGGAGTCAGGAAATGCATGGGGATGATTATCCCGGGCTGCAGTTGTTCTACTACTTTGTGGGCATCGGCGGCGTCCAGGGTATAACAGCCTCCAACCGGCACCAATAAGATATCGACTTTCCCAATCTCCTTGATCTGCTGCGCACTCAATACATGACCTAAGTCACCGAGGTGAAGGACATTCAGATCCTCGGCCGTAATTTTAAACATGATATTAGGGCCCCGTTCTCGTCCCTGGGTCCGGTCATGAAAAGACCGGATTCCCTGAATGGTATAACCTGAGATTTCGAAAATACCAGGATCCCTGATTACCCGGGGGGAACCGCTGAGTGTATCGACGGCATTATGGTCCCAATGCTCGTGGCTCACTGTAACTATATCCACTTTCTCATTACAGGGTCGGTAACCAATCCGGTCATTAAAAGGGTCGGTCAGTAACTTTACCCCGGAGCTCTCCAATAAGAAGGACGCATGTCCCAGCCATCTGATTATCACCGTCTATCTCTCCCTCTTTAAGCGGCTGGCATCGTAATACCAATAGCCATCCCCCTGGTAGACCAGGCGATTATCCATATTCAGGCGAGTGTAAATAGAAGTCAGAATATCCGGATCAGTCTTTTTCCCCATCTTCTGGGCCACGGTTTCAATCAAATCAAAATAATAGATTGCTTCCTGCTTTTCCGCCAGTATCTCTACCGCCCAATCCGCTTCACTCTTCTTTCTTGGTAGCAAATATATCCCTCCTACATTCGTTCTGGTGCACTTACCCCCAAAATATCAAGTGCGTTTTTGATAGTGGTGCGAGTTATATGCATCAGGAGCAAGCGTGCATTTTGCAAAGCCTGATCCTGGTGTAAAACCCGATGGTGGTTGTAAAAACTATGAAAAAGGCCGGCCAGATCCAGCACATAACGAGCTATGCGATGGGGCGCCATGGTCCGGGCCGCTATCCCAATCTCCTCCGGGAAATCAGCAATTTTTCGGAGGAGAGCCAATTCTTCTTCTTCCTGTAATAAAGACGGCTCTATACGGTCAAGAGCTGCCATCTTAACCCCGGCTGCCTCGGCCTGCCTAAAAATACTGCAAATACGGGCATGAGCATACTGGACATAATAAACCGGGTTTTCCTGGCTCTGCTGCTTGGCCAGTTCCAAATCAAAATCAAGATGACTGTCGGGACTGCGCATAACGAAGAAGAAACGGGCCGCATCCCGGCCAACTTCTTCTATCAGTTCGTCCAGGGATACAGTGGTGCCGGTACGTTTGGACATGCGAACAATATTGCCTCCCCGATAAAGCCTTACCAACTGCATTAAAAGTATATCCAGTTTATCCGGGTCATACCCGAGAGCCTGTATAGCTCCTTTCATACGGGCTATATGCCCATGATGGTCAGCTCCCCAGATGTTTATAACCCAGTCAAATCCCCGTTCAAATTTATTCTGGTGGTAAGCGATATCAGCCGCAAAATAGGTAGGCAAGCCATTAGCCCGCATAATCACTTCATCTTTTTCATCACCGAAAAGAGTGGACTTGAACCAAAGGGCATCATCCTCTTCATATATATAGCCCTTCTCTTTAAGGGAATCAATAACCTGCTCTATTTTACCTTCATGCAGACTCTTTTCACTAAACCAGACATCATATTCAACCCCGAAATTCTCCAGGGTCCGACGCATATAGGCAACCTTTTCCTGCAAGGCGTAATCAACCAGAATACGGCGTCTTTCCGGGGCCGAAAGCTCCAGCAGGCTGGCGCCGTAATGAGCCATGATCCGTTTAACGGTATCAACTACATCCTGCCCGGCGTAGCCGTTTTCCGGGAAAGGTATGTCCTGACCGTTCAATTGCAGATAGCGGGTCTCCAGGGAATCAGTGAAGATTTCAATCTGATTGCCGGCATCATTTATGTAGAATTCCCTTTCCACTTCATAACCAGCCCGGTCCAAAATATTGGCCAGGGTGTCTCCGATGGCGCCCCCTCGGGCATTGCCCATATGCAGGTTGCCGGTGGGATTGGCACTGACGAACTCCACCTGCACGCGCTGTCCGCAACGATCATTATAGCCATATCTATTGCCCAAGTTGTAAACCAGGCTGGGAATGGCATAAAGCCAGCTATTATTCAGGAAAATATTTATAAAACCCGGACCAGCTACCTCCACCTTCTCCAGACGCTCAATATTGTTCGCAGCAATCATATCCACAATCAGCTCAGCCAATTTACGGGGAGCCATGCGAACTTCCCGGGCCATCAGCATGGCTATATTGCAGGCAAAATCACCGTGGCCTTTTTCCCGCGGGACTTCTATAACGAAATCAGGCAGTGACTGGTAAGCAATCAAGCCTTGTTCCCGCGAAGCCTCCGCCGCGTCTACTATTATCTTTTGCAAAAAGGTTTGCAGTTCCTGAACCGGATTCATGAGTGCCCTCCTAAAAACTATTTTTTATAAATATTCTCTTATCTCTAAGGTAAAACTGATAAAAGCCCCAGGCTATGTAATTCCCCTAATAATTATTACAGGGAGGTATGACAAATGCAACTTCAACCAGGTGAACGTGCAGTCTTTGCCTATTTTGCAGATGATGACGCTGCTCGGGCCGCAGCTGACGCGCTGAAAGAGACCGGGTACAGTGAAATTCAGGTAGACCGGATTTCATCTTATCCTACGGCCACTGCCAGTCGTCGTTCTAAGACTAGTCTCTCTACCCTGACCATGAATAACAGCCAAGCCAATCTGTCCTATGGTCCCCTCATAGCTGCCGATCCTGCTGCCAGCGGTATGTCAGCCGACTATCCATCAACCGGCTCATCCATCGTGCTCACCCTGGTTTGCGACGAAAACGCTCGCCCTCAGGCAGTTGCTATACTCAGACAATACGGGGCTTCGGTTTAGGTTTAGAACCATTTATCAAAATAAGATTCCATATCCCGAGGGACTTCTTTTTTAATTGCTGCCAGCAAATCCTCAGTGGTAGCAATCTTAAATTTATTGGCCGCCAGGTAATTGCGCAACACCTTGATGACCGTTTCTTCTCCCAATTCTTGCTCCAGCCCGAACCAGAAAGCTCCCCCTCCATCATAAGCGGTATTATAATAATCCTGGGCGGAGCGCATTTCATCAAGCTGTCGGTTTAGTTTGACTCCTGATTGGTAGGCGGTCATATCCGGGGTGCTCTGTCCCCGGCATTTTTCCAAATACTTATAAGCTGACCAATTGGCCAGGCCTTCGTCCAGCCAGGGTTCGCGGAATTGGTCATTTCCCACCATTCCGTACCACCATTGATGGGCTATTTCATGAGCCAGTATAAACTGTATTTTATTCTCATCATATCCCGGATGCAGAAACTCTTCCCGCAAAAATACCAGTCCTGAATACTCCATGCCATGAAATCCCTTCATGGGAACAAAAGCAATCTTAAAATCCGCATAAGGGTAAGGACCTATAGCGGAAGAGTAATATTCCAGTATTTCTCCGCTTTGTTCCGCTATCTTATTTACTATACAACTATTATTGCTCGGTGCATAACATTTTATATTCCGTCCTTTGATTTCCTGACTGGATTCCTGGTAATCATACATTACCAACAGGCAAAAATCCCTTACCTGGTCAGCCTGAACCCAATATAAGGTGCGGCCGTTATCTTCGGCCGCAATATTTACGGTATCGCCGGTAGAAACCATATCATAGGTCTCCGGCAGATTAACCCTGACCTGATAGTTGGCCACCTGAAAACAAAAAGGGTCGCCAAATTTACTATTATAAGGATTGTGCCATTCCTGGCCCTGGAGTACATTTAAAGCAGGATAAAAATTCCCCAGCATATAGACCCCGTTTTGGTAGCCATAGCGATAGGCCAGTTTCGGAATCTTGCTTCTCCAGGTCATCTCGATTTTCAGTTTCTTATCGGATGGAAGCGGGGCCGGCAAAATCGCCCGGACCGAAATATCTTCTTCCTGGTACTCAACCGGGGTCCCATTAACTTTAAAGCTATCTATTTTTAACCAGCCTTCATTAAATCCGCTGTAGTAAGCATCAGCCGGCGCCGGAGTCCGGGTGGGGTCATGAAAGGCGTTGGGATAGGCCGTAAACCATAATTCCTCCAGAGCCTGACCGGAAGTATTGATGGTATCAATGACGGTGGTTCCGTACAGGGTGCGGTCATTAATATCCAGATATAAGCTCATATCATAGGCAGTAAGTTCCGTCTGGGGAAATATGCCTGCCGTCTCCAGGCTGGAAGACACCGCCAGGGTATCTCCTTTCTGTTCGGCATAAATAAAATAGGCGGCACAAAGGGCGCCGATAACTATGGCGGCCAAATAAAATCTGTACTTGCTCACGATCCTCACCTGTATCAAATATCTTACAGCATTATACTGTATTTTGGCTTCTCTGTCTTGATTATAAAGGCAAATAAAATCATACTTTTTAACCGGCCCCCAAGCTGGCAAGGACAGATATCAACCGCGCTTATCCTTGACTTTAGCGGCAGCATTATAGATTGAAGTTATCCGCAGCTACCGGGTGATAGCTCTAAGCATTACTTTTATCATCGTCAGGAGTCAGTAGGATCATCTGTGCCTAACGCTTCTTCCAAAGCCACCACCACCAGAGGGTCAAAAAGAGTCCCGCTGCCTTTTTTTATAACTTTGACGGCAGTGACGGAATCAACTTTATCTTCTTCAGGGCACAGGCTGGTCAAGGCATCATAGATATCAGCCACCGCGATGATGCGAGCCAAAAAAGGTATCTCGGTTCGGCTCAGGCCCAGGGGGCCGCCGCCATCATAGCGCTCATGGTGGTGCCTGACCGCTTCCCGCACCAGTTTAAAAATGCCGGTGGCCGGAATCAAATCTGCTCCCAGACTGGCATGGTCGCTACAGACTTCATCTTCACCCGGCTGCTGTTTGCTTATAGCAGTTGCAGCAATTTTACCAATATCATGCAGCCAGGCCGAATATTCCAGAGCCTTCATTTCTTCCGCATCCAAGCCCAGTTGGCCGGCTATTAAACCGGAAACGGCAACAACCCGCTCACTATGTCCTAAAAATGCGGAATCACCGGCTTCCATTCCTGCCAGCAGTGATCTGATAAGAATTTGTTCATCATGACGATCGCTTTGTCCGGCCCGCCAGCGGCCGAGCAGGACAGCACTGTGCCGGCCCAAAACTTCCAGCACTTCTCGAGCCTGCCGGTCAGGTTCACAAGGCCGGGCATCAGCCAGCAGCAAAACTGCCCGCCCCTCTTTATCCTCCCCGCCGGCTGCCGGGAAGGGATAAACGGCCAGCCAGTTAAGCCCTTGGGGCCAAGCCAGATCATTATTATCACTCTTATGAAACCGGGCTGAAGAATTGCCCGCCTCAATTTTCTGCCGGAAAAATTCCAGCAGGGGATAAAGGCTGGCATCTCCGGCCTGAAAGCCATTCTCTCCGGCCACCCAAACCATAGTATGCCTGACATGCAGCAGGCGCCCGCTCCATCTGGCCAACTCTTCCATAGATTCCCTGATACTGTTTTGCTGTTCTATCTCCTGACAGGCTTTAATTAAGTCCCACAGGTGACCGGATTGCTCCATTCGCTTCTGGTTAAGAGCGATATAATAAGTCAGTAAAATACCTGCCGCCAGTATGAAGAAGGCCACGACTATATCTGCCGCCCAACCGCTCAAGGCTATCGCCGTAAACAGCGCGGTGGCAACCAAGCCGCAAAAAACGATCTGTTTTGATTCCATAACTGCTCCTTTTCAGCCCGCCTTTTATTTATATCTTCGCTATTAGGGGGCGTTTTCCTACCCGGCTATTAATTTAACCAATAAAAAGAGGCATGCTTTTTAATTGACATTCCGCTTTACCAGTAATAGCATATGAGTATAAACAAATATAATCATATAAGGAGGTGCGCGGTTGGAATTAGCGCAAGTAATGCGAGCGTTGGGAGATGAAAACCGTCTGAGAATTCTTAATCTTTTAAGGAAGGGGCATTTAAATGTAGGAGAACTGGAGCAGATTCTGGGTATAAATCAGTCCAATGTATCACGCCACCTTAGTCGGCTGAAAACTACGAACCTGATTACCAACGAAAAGCAGGCGCAATGGGTGTACTACCATATTAATCAGCACATGTTGCACAAATACCCTTTGTTAAACGAAATCCTTGATAAGGAGCTGGATAAGATAGAGCAATGCATCCATGACCTGGAAGTACTCCGGCAGTACCGCCGACTCGTAAGTGTTACTGAGGCAGATCTTACCTGAATATTATTACCCAATTTATTCACCCTAAGCTCAATTCTCCACTGTTCTCTTACTTACGGCACTTAGTCCGCCAACCATACTGTAAAGTGCAAGGAGGGAGAATAATATGAAAGTTAAGCAAATGATAAGCACTGCTGTACTAAACGAAGGAATCAAATATGTGGAAAAGAATCCTCTGGAGAATATGGGAAAACTTTTAAACTGGGGTGAAAAAATCCTGATTAGTGACAATCACAAGGACTATGCCCGTTCCATCCGCGAAATACTGGAACAGCCCGAAAATAATTGGAATGTCTATATCCATCGCCTGTTTACGGAATTCGATGCTAATGTGCGCAGGAAAGTGCTCACCAACTTTTTGGTTAATGCCAGCATTCTAGGCATTCCTGCCAATGAAAAAATGGCCCGGAAATATAACTGCAATGTCCCCTGGGCTATATTAATGGATCCCACCGCCGCCTGTAACCTGAAATGCACCGGTTGCTGGGCAGCGGAATATAAAAAGACTGATTCCATGGATTATAACCTATTGGATCGCATAATCAGGGAAGGTAAAGAACTGGGAATATATATGTACATTTATTCCGGGGGCGAACCTCTGGTCCGTAAAAAAGATCTGGTCCAATTGGCTCGTAAGCACAATGACTGTATGTTCCTCGCCTTTACCAACGGTACCCTGATAGACGATGAGCTGGCAGCAGAGATGAGTGCGGCAGGAAATTTCGCTCTGGCCCTCAGCGTCGAGGGTTTTGAGGAGGAAACCGATATGCGCCGCGGCCATGGTACCTATAAGAAGGTAATCCAGGCTATGGATATATTGCACCGGCACGGGGTGCCCTTCGGTTTTTCCACCTGCTATCACAGCCGGAATGTCGATAGCGTAAGCTCGGAAGCGTATATTGATTATATGATAGAAAAGGGCTGCATCTTCGGCTGGTATTTTACTTACATGCCGTTAGGGAAGGATGCCCAGCTGAATCTCCTGGCCACTCCTGAGCAAAGAGAGTATATGTATCACCAGGTCAGGAAATTCCGGAATATTAAACCTATTTTCCTTATGGATTTCTGGAACGATGGGGACTTTGCCGGAGGATGCATAGCCGGCGGACGCAGATATCTCCATATTAATGCCAATGGCGATGTTGAGCCCTGTGCCTTTATCCATTATTCCAATGTCAATATAAAGGATGTCAGCCTGTTGGAAGCCTTGCAATCACCGCTTTTCATGCAGTACCGGCAGAATCAGCCCTTTAACGGCAACTTGCTGCGCCCTTGTCCGCTGCTGGATAATCCTCATAAATTGCGGGAAATGGTGCATATTTCAGGAGCTCACTCCACCCAGCCTATTGACCATGAAGATGTGGATGAACTTACGGGCCGTACCGAACAGATTGCCCAGCAATGGGGTAAGGTGGCCGATCAGCTATGGTACAGCAGTGCTTCCCCAACCGGGGTGCCGATTCCCGAAGAGGTACTGCAGAATGCCCGCGAGGTCAGCGACCGGGCCCAGGTTATGTAGACCGATTGCTGCCTTAATAGCCGTGTAAGAAGCATCGTCGGACGAGAATTGTTAGTCAAGGGGACAAGGGTTGATGACCATCTGCCGAGGTTATCAACCCTCGTCTCCTTCTTGTTTGCCCCCGGCATTTTCATCTTCTCCCTTTCTTCTGTTATAATAGGCATATTAACTTAAGAAAGGGCGGGTACTATGAGTAAAAATCCAGAAGTGACGATAGAAATGGAGAACGGGGATATAATCAAAGCTGAACTTTATCCGGAAACAGCTCCTAACACAGTCAATAACTTTATTTCCCTTATAAAACAGAGCTTTTACGATGGTCTGATCTTCCACCGGGTAATACCGGGCTTTATGATTCAGGGCGGCTGTCCGGAGGGCTCGGGTATGGGAGGCCCCGGCTATAGTATTAAAGGTGAGTTTGCCAGCAATAATTATCCTAACCCGCTCCAACATGACCGGGGAGTGCTTTCTATGGCCCGAAGTGCCCGTCCCGATTCGGCCGGTTCCCAATTTTTTATTATGGTAGCCCCGGCTCCTCATCTGGATGGGGAATATGCCGCTTTCGGCAAGGTCGTTGCGGGTATGGAAGCAGTCGACAGTATAGTCAGCACCCCGCGTAATTTCAGCGATAAACCCAAACAGGCGCAGAGGATGAAAAAAGTCAGCGTAGAGCCCTTCGGTATAGATTATCCTGAGGTGGAAAAAGCGTAATAATTGCTGGAGGCGGAGAGGAAAATGTTAGAAAAAAACAGTAAACAGCCTAACTCGCGCAGTTGCTTTCTATGCGGGCGGGGCAATAGTATCGGTTTAAAGATGAGCTGGTACAACGATGAAAAGACCCAAAAAGTATGGTCCGAACTGGTGGTACCGGAGCAATTCAACAGCTATCCCGGGGTGGTTCACGGCGGGGTGGTAGCCGCGATTCTGGATGAGACCTCAGGCCGAGCTTTGCTCCTGGGTAATGATGACCAGCTGATGGTCACCGCTCATCTGGAACTTAAATACCGTCATCCTACCCCCACCAATCAGCCTATAACCGCAGTAGGCTGGATAATTAAAGGGGGTAAAAAACGCGCCCGGGTGGCAGGCGAAATCCGACTGGCCGATGGTACGGTCACGGCTGAATGCCGGGCCACGATTCTCAAACCTCCAGCCGGTTTCTTCGAATCCCACGGCTGGCAAGAGGAAAAACCCTACTGGAAAGTATACGATGATTAAGCCTCAGGCACTTTACTTATCCGGTAAAGCTCATGGTAGTATCGGGATAAGTTAGGTGCAGAGTTATATCTTTTCCCGGTCGGCACCCTTGCTGGGAGAGAAAATCACTAACCGTTTTCAGAGCCAGATCGGGCTGATTATTTTGCTGACTCAGATGAGCCAGGAATACCTGCATCTCTTCTTTATGGGGAATGCGGGCTAGAACTGCAGCCGCGTCGTGATTGGATAAGTGACCGTATTGACCCGCGATGCGTTGCTTGAGAAAGCCGGGATAAGGGCCGTTCTTCAGCATATCCCGGTCGTGGTTGGACTCCAGCACAGCCAGGTCGGCATCTGCCAGGGCTTTCATAATATTTTTAGTAATAACCCCCATATCAGTAGCTATCACCCATTGCTTGCGCCGGTAATGAAAAGAAAAGCCTACCGGATCGGCAGCATCATGGGAGATACTATGCGCCTCTACCTCTACTCCCCCGACCCGGAACTGCTCTTCTATGGCAATACAGCATTCCGGCGGTAATTTATGGCGGCAGGGTATGGCCTCCCAGGTTGCCGCCCGCGCAAATACCGGCAGATGATAACGGCGGATCAATACGTCCAAGCCCTTGATATGGTCAATATGCTCGTGGGTGATCAGAACCCCGTCAAGTTCTCCCGCCTTTACCCCGATTGAAGCCAATTTAGATTCAATTCTGCGGGTGCTGATACCCGCGTCGACCAATAATCTGGTATTACCGAACTTAAAATAAGCCACATTGCCAGTACTGCCACTGGCTAATATATGTACCTGCATCTATTGCTTCTCTTCTCCTCTTTTTGCTATGTTACCCGGCCGATTCATATACCGCTCAATCCCCGGCCAGCCCCTTTTAATTTATAACCTCTTGCCTGCCCCCCATCCTGAAAGCGTTCTTTCAGCCACGCTTTTTTGGATGACACACAAGTCTCACCCTTTTTATCCGATATAGCGCAGCATATATGTTCACGCTCAATATTGTCCGGGTTGACCGTGATAATATTCATTGGTCCCTGCTCCTTTGCAAAGCGATTCCGGCATAGGATTAACCTGGGCCGTAACTTGCTCGGCTTACCTTTGCTTCCAGCGTTTCAGCGTCGGCAAGAACTCCCGCATCATGTTGCGGGCTTCATCCGCGCTCATGCCGGCATGGGCTGAAATCATGTGAGGAACGCAAATCTCAATCATTTTGTCCATTGAGCAATCAATGGTAAACGCGTCGTTTTCAAAACAATACTTGCAATAGTCTCCGCTTTTGCTTCCATCCGCCTTGGTTCCGTACATTTCATCGGTTTCGCCCATCGGCATGCCACAGCTTTGACAGTACTTTCCTTCCATCAAAAATCTCCTTTCCATCAGCGGGGCTTGATTACATCCTTATCATAATCATATTACATATAACATGACAACAGGGCGTCACGCTATGTTTTCCCAATAAAAATTTTCTATTTTTCCAAGCAGGTTGGCTTAGACGCTTGCGGCTCCAGGACCTTAAAGGCTGTCCCCTAGATAAGAGGAAGCCGTATAGCCAATCATCATCGGATAATAAAAAGATAATACTAGTAAAAAATTCTTCTGCATGCTAAGATAAAATTGATACTAAGTAAACTATAATAGTAATATTAGTTTACCTGGCAAAGTCTAAGGAGGCGTGATTGAGCATGGATCGGAAAAAAGCGCTTGGCGCTGCTCTGGTACTTATACTGCTGGGATCCGCATCATATTATTTGTATTTCCGTTATTACCAGAATAGCGGCCAACTGCTCCAGGCCACCGGAACTATTGAAGCCACCACGGTTGAGGTATGTGCCCGTTTAAATGGCGCTATTCAAAACCTGCCGGTTAATGAGGGCAACCAGGTAAAAAAAGGCCAACTGGTGGCGGAATTATCCCGCACCGACCTGCTGGCCCAGAAGGAAAGGGATGCCCTGGGGGTGCTGGTGGCTGAAGCCAATTATAATAACCTGGCATCAGGGTTTCGGGCGGAGGAAGTGGAGGAAGCTGCATCCAACTTAAGTCTGGCTGAGGCTAACCGGGAACAGGCAGATGTCGACCTGAAGCGGGCGCAGCAGTTATTTGACGAAGGAGCCCTATCCCAGGAGAAGCTGGAAGCAGCCCGGCTGAACCAAACCACCCGGGAAAAACAGGTGGAGGTAGCCTCGGCCCGACTGAAAATGCTGGCATCAGGAAATCGTCCTGAAGTAGTCTCCGGAGCGGCGGCAGAACTGCAAAAAAGCCGTGCTGTTCTTAAAGCCACCGAAGCTATGCTGGCGGACCTTACCCTAACCGCCCCCCTGGAGGGCACCATTAACAGTAAAAATTATGAGGTAGGCGAGTATATCCCCATAGGGGCATCACTGCTCAGCATAAGTGATCTGACCCGCCTCTGGATCAAAGTTTATATTCCTGCCGCCGACCTTTCCCGGGTTAAACTGAACCAGCCTGTGGAGATTACCGTAAGCGGCAGTCCTCAAACCTTTTCCGGCCGGGTCAGCTACATCGCCTCCCAGGGTGAGTTTACTCCCAAAACCATACAGACTAAAAAAGAACGGGCCAACGTGGTCTTTGCGGTCAGAGTAATAGTAGAAAATCAGAACCAGGTGCTTAAACCGGGTATGCCCGCCGATGTCATTTTTACCGGGAGCTGAACACTATGATAGATGTTGCCGACCTGACTAAAACCTTTGCCGATAAGGTTGCCGTAAATCGGATAAGCCTTAAAGTACCGAGGCAAACCATATTCGGCCTGATCGGACCTGATGGCGCCGGTAAGACTACCCTTTTGCGCATAATCTGCGGCTTGCTTCGAGCCGACCGCGGGCAAGTGCTGTTGGATGGGGCCACCAGGGATAAAATGAGTAAGGGGAGACTGGGATATATGCCCCAGCGCTTCAGCCTCTACCGTGATCTCAGCGTGATAGAGAATACCTGCTTCTGGGGCTCATTATACGGACTGGCCCCTGACCTGATCCGGGAACGGGCTGATGAAATTCTAACTGTAACCGGGCTCAGCCCCTTTAAAAACAGATGGGCGGATCAGCTCTCCGGGGGTATGAAGCAGAAACTTGCCCTAAGCTGTGCTCTGCTTACCCGGCCGGATGTCCTGGTACTGGATGAACCCACCTACGGGGTGGACCCTGATTCCCGCAAAGAGTTTTGGAAGATTCTTTACCGGCTGAACCATGAAGGAATGACTATATTGCTCTCCACCCCTTATATGGATGAAGCCGAGCTCTGCCACCGCCTGGCCTTTATCAACCAGGGGCGGCTGTTGGCGGCAGACACGCCAGTCCACCTGAAAGAAAGGCTTTCGCACCAGGTAATGGAGGTCAGAAGCGGGGTCCGAGATCCCTATCTCTTTGATGGCCTTTCGGGAGTGCTGTACAGTTCGTTTTATGGCTACAAACATCGTCTTATCGTCGAAGATATAGCAATCAGCAGCAATCTGCTGAAAACTTTTCTTCAATCATCCGGCAGCGAAAACTACTCCCTGGAAGAAGTAGAGCCTTCCATGGAAGATCTGTTTGTCTATCTGACTGCAACCGCTTTTGCCGGATCGGGAGCTGAAGTATGACTTATGCTGTAGAAACATTCGACCTGAGTCGGAAATTCGGCAGCTTTACTGCCGTGGATAAGCTCAACCTCGAGGTTGGCCGGGGGGAAGTATGCGGGTTTCTGGGCCCCAATGGAGCAGGAAAGTCAACTGCCATCCGTATGCTCTGCGGAATCCTTAAGCCCAGTTCGGGAAAAGCTGAGGTTTTGGGTTTCGATGTGGAGCAGGAGAGCGAGAAAATAAAGGCTCGGATTGGATATATGTCCCAGAAATTCAGCCTCTACAATGATTTAAGTGTACGGGAAAACCTGGATTTCTACGCCGGCATCTATAGTATCCCGGCCCGGGAAAGAAGCAGGCGAATTGAAGAAATGATGGCCTTAGCAGGTATAAAGGGGGAAGAAAAGGTCCTGGTGGCCTCCTTGAGCCCCGGTTTCAAACAGCGCCTGGCCCTGGGTTGTGCTATCCTGGCCCGTCCGGCTCTGATATTTCTGGACGAACCCACCAGCGGGGTAAGTCCCACGGCCCGGCGGCAGTTTTTCAATATTATTCAGGAAATGGCCGCCGGGGGAGTCACCGTTATTGTCTCCACCCATTTTATGGACGAGGCCGAGCGTTGTGATAAAATCGCCTTTTTTAATCAGGGCCGCCTGCTCGCTCTGGATAGTCCCGACCAATTGGTGCAAGACCTTCCGGGATGTCTGGTAAGGCTGGATCTGCCAGACCCCTTCAGACAGATATCATTTCTGGAAACGCTTCCCTTTGTCCAGGAATGCAGCTTTCACGGTCCTTCCCTCCACCTGCTGCTTACCGGCAGCGACTGTATAGAGGATCTGCAGAGGATCACCGGGAGCGAACCAGTACGGCTAACACCTAATCTGGAAGACATTTTTATTAATCTGCTGCACCGGCAAGGTAAAGAGAGGCGGGAGTTATCATGAACAGGACCACAGCCATTATTAAAAAAGAATTTTTGCAGATGAGGAGAGACCGCCTGACTTTGGCTCTGATTTTTATGATCCCTCTGGTGCAATTACTGCTGTTTGGTTACGCTATTCAAACCGAGGTAAAGCATATTCCCACGGTGGTGTTCGACCAGTCCCTGTCCGCTTCCAGCCGAGATATGCTGGAAGCCTTCAGCGCTTCGGGCTATTTTGACATCACTCATGCTGCCGACAGCTATGATGATGTCACCCGCCGCATTGACAGCGGAGAAGCCCGGGTAGGCATTATTTTCCCGCCTGATTTCGCCCGTCAGGTCAAACGGGGAGTTCCGGCAGCCGTGCAGGTAATCGTAGACGCCAGTGACAGTATGGTATCCAACCAGGCTATTGCCACCGCCAATTCTATAGGCCTGCTAAAATCCCAGCAGGTCCTTTTCCAAAAAACTTTGGCCAGCGGACCTCCTTATGATATCCGGGTTCGGCCCTGGTACAATCCGGACGGCATCACCGCTTATTATATGGTTCCTGCCATCCTGGGAATAATCGTCACCATGACCATGGTTATAATCACTTCGGTAGCCATAGTACGGGAAAGGGAACAGGGCACCCTGGAACAGCTGCTGGTTACTCCGGTTAAACCTCTGGAACTGATGATAGGTAAAATCGTACCCTATATTGTTCTGGGCTACCTGCAGATAACCGTGGCTTTACTGGTGGCAGTCCTGGTCTTTCAGGTTCCTATACGGGGCAGTCTGCTACAGCTTTATATTCTTACCCTGTTTTTTATAACCGCCTCCCTGGGACTGGGGCTGATGATTTCCAACCTGGCCCAAACCCAGATGCAGGCTTTTCAGATGTCCTTTTTCGTAATGCTGCCCAGCATCTTATTGTCGGGATTTCTTTTCCCCCGGGCCGCCATGCCTAAGATAATCTTTTTCCTCAGCTATCTGATTCCCCTTACCTATTACCTGGATATAATCCGCGGTATTATACTTAAGGGAATCGGATTCAATTATCTGCTGGGACAGGTGACATCACTCCTGGTGTTTTCGGTACTGGTCTTAAGCATCAGTGTGCTGAAATTTAGAAAAACTATCAATTAGCAGAAAGGATTTGCTTATGGACATCAGGGAAAGAATTATAAATGCCTGCCGGGGCCTGACCCTGAATCAGGGACTGCGCAGGTTTACCATGGATGCCCTGGCTTCCCAGGCGGGAGTCAGCAAGCGCACCGTATACCGTTATTTTGACAGCAAGGAGGCGGTGATTGAAGCCACTCTGGACGATTTTATGCAGAGGACGGCGGCAGAGGTTAAGCAGATGCTGATGGGAGAACAAAACCCACTGGTTATTTTCAATAATCTGTTAAAATATCTTTGCCTGCAGGGGCAGTTTGTTATTAATCCCGCTACCCTGAATGACCTGCGCCTCTACTATCCCCAGCTCTGGAGCAAAATTGATGCTTTTCGCTTAAAACATCTGCACTCGGTCTTAAACCGGCTTATGGCAGCCAATCCGTCTTTACTGCAGGATATAGATCCCCGGGTACTGACCGCAGTACTGACCGCAGTCATCCAGAATGTCCTCAACCCGGACTTTATTCTGGAAAACAACCTCACCTTTGAGGAAACTGCCCGGCAGTTAAGTCTCATATTTTCTACTTTTTTCACCTCCCCCTCATAATATCAGCAGGTTTTTTACATATTTATTCCTTGAGCGCGCAAGCTATAAGTAAAAAAGGAGGAACTGTCTTGCGTATTAGTGATCCCAATAAGCTGGTGGCAAGCGTGATGGAGGTCAAAAGCGGGCCGGTGGTCAGTGAAGTGATAATGGATGTTGGCGACCAGGCTGTGACTGCAATGATAAGCACCGGCGCTCTTGATGATATGAAGCTCCAGAAGGGCGATCAGGTTTTTGCCATGTTCAATTCCACTATGATAACCATAATTAAAGATACTCAAAATGAGCACCGGGATGAAAACATGGCCTGGGAGCCTCGCTGGATGGAGACCGTGCTGGAAGAAAACCAGATCAGATAAGGAGGTGACTATGGTGGCACCATCAACCCGGCAGGAAAAAAGTCTGGAGCAGGCCCGCCAGTCAGTGCAACAAGCCATGCTTTCGGCTCAACAGGCACGCAGGGTAGTGCAGCAGGCTGAAGCCAGCCTTAGTCCTCAGGATATTCAGTATGCCCAAAAAAAACTGGAGGAAGCCCTGGGCCAGGTACAGCAAGTCCGACAGTATGCAGCCTCTGCTGTATCCACCCAGCAGCAGTTGGATCTTGAACAGGCGGAACAGATGTTAATGCAGTTTAACCGTGAAGTCAATGGTTCTGAATCCAGCCCGGAGCTGCAGTAGTTAATATGAAAATAGACGCAGATTCATTAGACGCGGAA
>DHCD01000027.1 GCA_002398105.1 Syntrophomonas sp. UBA4911 | reverse complement strand
ACCCAGGTAGAGCATCTGATGAGTCATGCCGAGCGTTTCCCCGAAAGCTTCAATCAGGAATTAATAAGCATCCAGACCACCAAAACCAATATTATCCTGGAAGAAGGACGCAGGTGTGTATTTAATATGAACAGCGATGACTGCGACTGTTCCCGCCGCATCTGGTCCATTACCCCCGTATTTGGCGGAGCCAGGCGTATCGGAACCCTTATTTTGGTGAGACGGAACCAGCAATTTCAGGATGAAGATATTGTGCTGGCTGAATACGGAGCTGTAGTAGTAGCCAATGAAATAATGCGGATGAGGTCGGAAAGGATAGAAGAAGAGGCGCGCAAAAAAGCTTCAGTGCAGATAGCCCTGGCGACCCTCTCCTATTCCGAAAGAGAAGCCATAGAGCATATCCTGGCTGAATTAGACGGCCAGGAAGGGCTGTTAGTAGCCAGCCGCATAGCTGATAAGGCAGGGATAACCAGGTCGGTGATCGTAAGCGCCCTCAGAAAATTCGCCAGCGCCGGAGTGATTGAAACCAGGTCGCTGGGGATGAAAGGCACCTACATAAAAGTCTTGAACGACTATCTGTTCGAGGAACTCAGAAAATAACTGAAATGGCAAACAGGATAGAGCAATCACACACATACGAGGCAGTATATTTTGCTATTAAATATTACATTAGTCGACTGAATTTTAGATTTTAGAGGCTCTGTCTCCAACGGTAGTTTTATTTCCATTTAATGGGTTATCAACAACCGGTAAAGACCGGTTGTTTTTTATGTTAAAACACCGAGAACTATTGTAAAATTTGTTTAGATTGAAGGGATATTGTTAGTTTAAGTAGAAAGAATTAAAAAAATATTAAGGAAAATCTTGCTAGGGGTGATTATTTTGTTAGAAAGAATTTTTGATTCCACGACCCAGTTTCTGCTAAATAAGGGCTTGGATGTGGCAAGTCTTAGAAACAGGGTTATCGCTGACAATATAGCAAACGCCAATACTCCGCGATTTAAACGCCGGGAAGTAATTTTCGAGGAAAATATTAAAAAAGTCCTAGAAAAAAACAAAATTCATGATAAACTAAAGGTAAATGATTCAAGGCATATGCAAATTGTGGAATCATTGCCTTATAATCAGTTAGAACCCGAAATACGGACTCTGAATGACCTAAGCTACCGAAATGATGAAAACAATGTCGATGTTGATGTGGAAACAGCCAAAATGGCTAAAAACAAAATTTTTTATGATGCTTTAGGTCAGAGCATGAGCAACGAGATCAGTCTGTTAAGAATGGCGATTACCGGAAGGGGGTAGACCATGCGATTTCTGGATGCTATTGATATCAGCGCCTCCGGGCTCACCGCCCAACGCTTGCGTATGGACACTATAGCCAATAACATGGCCAATGTAGAAACCACCCGGGTTCAAAATGGAACCGGACCTTATCGCAGGCAGGTGGTAGTTTTTGAGGCCCGTACTCCCGGAACTGCAGGCAGGAGTTTCGACAATATGCTGGATAAACAAATTGAGGCCATGGGTTCCGGGGTAAGGGTAAAGGAAATAAGGCAGATAAGTGAAAACGAGGAGCCTTTAAGAAGGGTTTATGACCCTTCCCATCCTGACGCCGATGAACAGGGGTATGTGAATTACCCCAATGTCAATATAGTTGAAGAGATGATAAATATGATTTCTGCGACCCGGGCCTACGAAGCCAATGCCAAAGTGATCGAAGCGAGCAAGAGCATGGCTCTGAGAGCCCTGAATATTGGAAGGTAGGGAAGGCAAGTGACAGTAGCGATCGGAGAAAACAGCACTATCACCGGGATCAGACCTGACTTTAACCAAAATCTGACTTCCGGCTCGGAAAGAGCCCGCGATAATGAAACCAACTTTATTTCTTACCTTAACGATGCCCTTCAGGAAGTGGACAACCTGCAGAAAGAAGCAGCCGAAAGCGCTCAAAAGCTGGCTTTAGGCGAAGAAGAGTATCTGCATAACACCATGATTGCATACGAAAAGGCCAATCTTGCTTTACAGCTTACCATTGAGGTGCGGAACAAAGTAATAGAAGCTTATCAGGAAATAATGCGCATGCAAATGTAACTTGAGGCTGAGGAGTTAGATGATGGGAAGTTTTGTTGATAATGTCAAGCAACAGGGAGAGAGGCTTAAAAACACCTGGACCAACCTGAGCTTGAACCAGAAGGTATTAGGGGCCGGAGTCGTGTTGCTCATCCTGGCGGCAATTGCAGTCATGGCTGCTAATGTCGGAAAGCAGGAGCCTTATCAAGTGCTTTACACCGAACTTGATGAGAAAGATGCCGCTGCGGTGGTAGACAAACTGAATAAAATGAAAATCAAGTTCAAGCTGGAGGACAACGGTGCCACCATCATGGTACCTCCCGAGGTTAAGGATTCTACTCGTCTTAGTTTGGCGGCAGAGAATATCCCCCGGGGCGAATCCGGCTTTGAATTATTTGAGAAAAGTAGCTTTGGCGAGACTCAGACGGATAAAAAGGTGAAATATCAGGCTGCCCTCCAGGGCGAATTGGCCAAGAGCATACAGAGCCTGGAGAAAGTCAAGGCGGCCAAAGTCAATCTGGCTTTGCCTGAAGAGACCCTGTTTTCAGATAACGAGCAGGAAACCAAGGCTTCGGTGGTGATAAATACCCGGGATGACAAAAAACTGACTCCGAAAGAAGTTCAAGCTATAACCAATCTGGTGGCCAACAGTGTAAAAGGCCTTAAACCGGAAAATGTGGTTATTGTTGATCAAAACGGCAATCTGGTATCTGACGACCTCCCGGTTGATGTAACCAATGTGGGTGAGGTAGTCAAAATGCAAATGGCCATGAAAAGGGATTTTGAAAAAGAAAAAGAAGAGGCTATCCAGACCATGCTGGATAAAGTACTGGGCAAGGA
This sequence comes from Syntrophomonas sp. UBA4911, assembly GCA_002398105.1. GTDB lineage: Bacteria > Bacillota > Syntrophomonadia > Syntrophomonadales > Syntrophomonadaceae > UBA4844. The sequence continues at coordinate 8,517 of DHCD01000027.1, read as the reverse complement.
TAATGCCGTGGTCAGGGTTAACGCCGAGTTGAATTTTGACAATAAAGAACAGGTGGATGAGCATTATACCCATGATCCGGAGGGGCCCTTTGTGGTCAGCGAACACATTATAAAGGATTCGGGGACGGAGACCAAAACCGCTCAACCCGGGATCCCGGGTACTGATAATAATATACCCCAGTATGAAGAGGTAAATACCGAAGCGGGAACCTCGACCTGGGATAAAAGCGACAAAACCGTCAATTATGATATTAATAAAACTCAGACCACGACTCGCTTTTCCCTGGGGGATGTCCAATACGACTATCTGACCGTATCGGTTTTTGTCAATCGCGCCGGTACCGAGAATGCCAATATCGGTGAGGATGAAGAGGAGAAAATCGAAAAAGTGAGGAACATAGTTGCTACCGCCTGTGGCTTGAGGGAAAATCGCGAGAATGAAAATGTCCGCTTGCAGGATAACATCTCGGTAGCATTCATAGATTTCTATACCGAGCCGGAACCTTCGGCGGGGCCCCAGGGAGCTTTGCAGAGGTTTGCCGCTTCTCCCTATGCTCCATGGATCATGGCTTTACTGGCCACCATGCTGGTGCTGCTGATCTGGCTGCTGCTAAAACGCAGAGGACAGAAAACGGCTGAGCTGGAACCGGAAGCAGCGGACGGTTTTGAAACTCTGGTGGAAGAAAATATTAATATGGCCGATATTATCGACCAGAACCTGACCCCGGAAGAAAAGGAAAGACAGAGAATAAGAGCGGAAGTCGATAAAATTATAGATGAGAATCCGGAAAATGCTGCACAGGTAATCAAAGTATGGTTACTTGAAGATGTGAGGTGACAAAGGTGGCAACCGCCAAGAAAATCTTAAACGGGAAGCAAAAAGCGGCTAACTTCTTTATTTTCCTGGGGCCGGAGAAATCGGCCCAGGTATTTAAACACCTGAATGAAGAAGAGATAGAGCAGATTACCCTGGAGATAGCCAATGTACGCCAGGTTTCCAATGATAAGATAGATGAAATTTTTCGGGAATTCTATGAAATGGCTCTGGCCAGTCAATTTATTGGTCAGGGAGGAATTTCCTATGCCAAAGAAGTTTTGGAAAGGGCTTATGGAGAAGAAAAAACGGTGGAGATCATCGGCCGGATTTCCGCTTCCCTGCAGGTACGCCCCTTTGATTTTATGCGTAAGACGGAACCGGCTCAGTTATTGAACTTTATTCAAGCCGAACATCCCCAAACCATTGCCCTGATACTGGCTTATCTGGACCCGGAGAAGTCTTCCATGATACTTTCCGCTTTGCCGCCGGACCGTCAGGCCGAGGTGGCCAAGCGCATAGCTATAATGGATACTACTTCGCCGGAAGTGATTAAAGAAGTGGAAAAGGTTCTGGAACGCAAATTATCTTCTATCGTACCCCAGGAGCTCAGTGTTGCCGGCGGTATCAAGTCGGTGGTAGAGATTATCAACCGGGTGGATAGAGGAACCGAGAAGACCATTATGGAGGCTCTGGAGGTTCAGGATCCGGAGTTGGCCGAGGAAATCAAGAAACTGATGTTTGTATTCGAAGATATCGTGATGATAGACGACCGTTCGGTACAGCGGGTCTTGAGAGAAGTGGAGTCCCAGGATCTGGCTCTGGCGCTCAAGGGTTCCAGCAACGAAGTGGCCCAGAAAATATTCGGCAATATGTCCAGCCGGGCTTCCGATATGCTGAAGGAAGATATAGAATTCATGGGGCCGGTCAGGTTGCGTGACGTTGAGGAAGCGCAGCAGCGCATCGTCAATATTATCAGGCGGTTGGAGGAAACCGGTGAAATCGTGGTTGCTCGCGGAGGAGGAGATGAGGTAATTGTCTAGAGTAATAAAAAATACCGAAATGTCAATTTCTCCTCCCATAGTTATCGACTTGTTTGAGTTGACCGCAATAGAAGCCTATGGGGGGAACGAAACCGCATTGGTAACCGATGACAATGGTATGAGCCGGTTGGATATGGAGCAGCAGGAACTGGAGCGGGTAAAAAAGGAAAGCTCAAGTATTCTGGCTGAAACCGAACAGATGGTTATGGAGCTGCTGCAGAAAGCCCGGGACGAATCCCGTGGTATTATCAGCAACGCCCAGGAAGAGGCTGAAGCTATTAAAGCCCAGGCGGCTGAGGAGGCAGTCCAGATCAGGCAGCGAACGCTGCAAGAGGCATATGAAGAGGGACTCAGAAAGGCTCATGAAGAAATTGAAGCCGACCGTCAGCTGGCTATACAGCAGAGTAAGGAAATACTGGAAGAAGCCCGGCAGACCAAGATAAGATTATTCCGTTCCAGTGAAACCGATATGGTCCGTCTGGTCATAGCTATCGCTAAAAAAATAATAGCGGGGGAATTGCAAACCAACCCCGACCTGATTGTTAATGTGGTGCAGGAGGCCATTGACTATTTGGACAGACCGGAAAACGTTACCGTTTATGTAAATCCCCGTGATATGGAAAGCGTTCTGGAAGAGATGAATAAAGGCGGCTTGACCGATATTGGAACCAATGCCATGAAACTAGAGCTCAAAAGTGATGACCGCATCAGTGCGGGGGGATGCTTACTGGAAAGTGATGCCGGCTCGGTAGACGCCCAACTGGAGATCAGAACCGCCAGTGTACTGAATGCGGTTCAGGAAGTGACTGCAGATGAATATTGAAAACTCCGGTTTGCAGTTGGAAAAATATATGGATGTACTGGAAAAGGCCTCAACCTGCCAGCTCAAAGGCAGAATATCGCAGGCGATCGGGCTTACCCTGGAAGCAACCGGTCCCCGGGTCAGGCTGGGGGAGCTTTGTTATGTCAGGACTAATTATGCCGGAGGGCAATTGATACCGGTTGAAGTGGTAGGATTCAAAGACCGAAAAATTTTGCTCATGCCCCTGGGCAATCTGGAAGGAGTAGGTCCAGGCAGCGAATTGCTGGCTACCGGTACCACCCTCAGGGTACAGGTGGGAATGGAGTTAAAAGGCCGGGTTTTAAACGGGCTGGGGGAAATTATTGACGATAAGGGGCGCATAAAATCAGAACTGACTTATCCGGTAGCCAATACCCCGCCCAATCCGCTTAAGCGCCAGCGTATTACCGGCGAGCTGCCGGTGGGGATCAAAGTAATTGACGGCCTGATTACCGTAGGCAAGGGGCAGCGTATGGGAATCCTGGCGGGGAGCGGGGTGGGAAAAAGCACCCTGATAGGCATGATTGCCCGTAATACGGAAGCGGATATCAATGTTATTGCTCTCATAGGAGAACGCGGACGGGAAGTGCGCGAGTTTCTGGAAAAAGATCTGGGCCCGGAGGGATTGGCCCGTTCGGTAGTGGTGGTAGCAACTTCTGACCAACCGGCATTGGTAAGGTTGAAAGGAGCTTTTGTAGCTACCAGTATAGCCGAATACTTCCGTGATCAGGGTATGGATGTCCTGCTTTTGATGGATTCTCTGACCAGATTTGCTCTGGCTCAGCGGGAAGTGGGCCTGGCCACAGGCGAACCGCCGGCCACCCGGGGCTATACCCCTTCTGTATTTGCCCTGCTGCCCAAATTGCTGGAGCGGGCGGGTACCTCGGAAAAAGGCAGTATAACCGGTCTGTACTCGGTTCTGGTAGAAGGCGACGACCTTAACGAACCGGTAACCGATGCCGTGCGGGGGATAGTGGATGGACATATTGCCCTGAACCGGAATTTGGCTGCTCTTAATATCTATCCGGCGGTTGATGTAGGGCAGAGTATAAGCCGGGTGATGATTGACGTGGCCTCACCGGAACACATGGCTGATGCCAATCGTTTCCGCAGCGTTCTGGCCACCTATGAGGAGGCCCGGGACCTGATTGATATCGGAGCCTATAAAGAAGGGTCCAATCCCCGCATAGACGAGTCCATAGCTCTTATAGACCGCTGCCATAGTTTTCTGCGTCAGGGCATCTATGAAGAGGCAAGCTTTGCGGATACCCTGGCAGCATTGCATAACAGCATAAATTAAAAATTCGGTAATGATATTGACGATAAGGAGATTAAATGAAGGCTTTCCATTTCAGACTGCAGACCAAACTGGATATCTGTCAGCGACAGGAGCAGGTAGTGCGCGAAGAGATGCAGAGACGGATTTTAAATCGGAATCAGGTCCTGCAGGAGCTGAAGGGGCTGCAAAACCGTTTCCAGTCGGTGGAGGAATTAATACGGGAACTTAACGGCCGCCGGGGTCAATTCCCCAGAATCGTGATCAACCGGCAATACCTGCCGGTGCTGAAGCAGGAGATTAAAACTACTGAAGACAATCTGGCCGCCGCCGAGCAAAAGGTGGAAGAGGCCAGGCTGGTGCTGATGGAAAGGATGCGCGAAACCCGCACTCTGGAAAAGCTGAAGGATAAGGCCTGGCGCCGCTATTGGCATGAGCTCTTGCTGGAAGAACAAAAACATATTGATGAGGTGGCGGGGGCGGCTCATCATAGAAAAAGCCTTAATGGCTGATGTATAGGGGTATTTTGGGATGAAAAAGGTATTGAAGATATTCTTTATCATATTGCTGATTATCATTGGGTTGGCGGGAGCCGGTTTCGCACTGTTGTACTTCAAGATAATTCCGACTCCCAGCTTTGTATCCTACATACCTGTAGTCAGTGATCTGCTGCTGCCGGAAGAGCAGGAAGAGAAAAAGCTATCGCCAGAGGTTATTGAACTGCAGCAGGCGAAAAGGGAAAACGCCAGCCTTAAGGACACCATTACGGAAAAACAAGAGGAGATGAAGAAACTTCAGGACCACCTCAAAAATTTGGAAAAAGAACATAAAACCAGCGAAGATGACATTGAGCAGCAAAAAACGGAAGTAGCACGGCTGAATGAAGAGATACTGAACCTTAAGACCAGCCAGAGCGATAAAAAAGCAGCTTATAAGGATATGGCAACCTATTTTGCGGAAATGAAAAGCAAGGATGCGGCCGATATCCTGTCCCGCTTACAAGATGAAGATATCATCGGCATTTTTAATGAAATGCCCGATGATATGGTGGCGGAAATGCTGCAGAAAATGGACCGGAATAAAGCCACTGCTCTCACCAAGAAGATGCTGGTTACCGATTCGTAACCTTCATCTTATAAATACTTAAGAAACGAAAGGAGGTGAACCGATGACAAATATAAATATGCCGGCATTGATGGCGCCCCTGGCCCAGAAAAAGGAGAGTCCGGCGGCCAGGCGTTTACCGGAAAACAGCAGCGGCAGTTTCCGCCAACAGCTTAAGCGGATGAGCTCAAAGTCCTCATCCCACTCACCCGGCCAGGAGATAGCGGCGGGGAATTCCGGCCGCAGCACAGGGCAGCCGGATTCAAACCAGGTCAAAGCTGATAGTAAGGCGGAAGCTATTACTGCCGGGGATATTAAAAACCCTGGACCTGACTCCGGGAAATCTGTTGCTCCCGACCTGCAGGAAACCGGCGCAGAAGGCAATAATACCGCCGCTCAGGAAGTTGTACCGGGGATAGCGGAAGAACCCGAGGCAACAGCTGTTGCCGCAATGTTCATACCGCTTTTCCCTGCCGCAACCTTAGCGGAAGCGGAGGAGGGACAAGTTCCCCTTAATCCCGGGACCGTCGCTGCGAACCAGGTGCTGAGTGAGAACCCGGATCCGAGTGCGGCGGCTGCATCCGAAGCATCGGCGGCTGAAAAAGGAGCCAACCCTGAATCAGTCCATCCAGCTTTGACAGTTGCACCTGCTGCCATTCCCGCTCCGGAGAGGAATGCATCCTTACCCAGCGCTGATGCTGAAACGGGGACGGAAAATCAGGCAGCCCAGCCAACGGCCGGCGATGACGGCGTTTCGCCTGCTGCTGTCCGGGAAGCGTCCATCAGCACGCTGCCAGCTCCGGAAGAAGCCGGGCCGGCAATCACAGTTGCTGACCGGCCCAGCGGCACGGTGTTGTCAGAAGACAATACAGTTGTAACCCCGGCCATCAGTAATAGTGAGAATGAAGCTGAACCAGCCCGGCAGGATGAGCTGGTCCAGGATCACAGCAGGCCGGAGGGGAAAGCGAAGCAGGTATCAGCCGCAGCGGCCGGAGACAAAGTGGTAAAAGAAGCCCCCGAGATAAAACAATGGGTTAAGGAGCTATTGGCGGACTCCAGGGGAAAAGCCCAGGCGTCGCCGGATCCCGGAGCCGAGGAAAAACAGCCTGGCACCGGCAGTAAAACTGCTCCTGCCACTGATGTGAAAAAGCTGATAGACTTTGAATCTCAGCGCTTTAACGGCCGGCGGCTCAGTTCTGAACCCCCGACGACCGCAGAGGCCAAGGCTCAGGTTGCCGGTGATGAGGGCAAAGGATTTATCAGTGAACTTGCCCGCAATAGCGCCGACGGCTTAAAGACAGCCGTCCCGGGAACGGAAAGCAGCAGGAATCTACCCAGCGCCAGGGAAATAATGGCTCAGGTGGTGCAAAAGGCGGAGCTCTTGTTCAACCATAAACTATCCGAGCTCAAGATAGACCTGAAGCCGGAATTTTTAGGCCGTCTGACCATAAAGGTCATGGTGGAGGAAGGGGTTGTAACCGCCCGTTTTATTGCCGAAAATCAACAGGTCAGGCATTTGCTGGAGAATAATCTGCCTGCTCTCAGGCAAAACCTGGAAGCTCAAGGGCTGCGGGTGGACCGGGCGGAAGTCAATGTGGCCCTGAACAACGGCGGTATGTTTGACGGGTCCGAAGGCAGCCGTCAGTATTTATGGCAGGAAGGCCAATCGCCCGGACGGCATCAGGGTGAATCCTACTCCGGAGACAGTTACAATGACACTATGTACCCGGAAGAAATGAACTCGGCCGTGATAGGCGAAAACGAAACCGGGTTTAACGAAAACGGTCAACTGAGTTTTTTAGTTTAGGAGGTGAAAATGAATGGCTGATATAGCAACCGAAACAGTCCCCTGGCTGCGGGAAACGGCTGCGGCTGCGACCACGACCTCGGCTTCCAAAACCACGCTGGGTAAGGATGATTTCCTGAAGCTGCTGATAACCGAACTGCAGTACCAGGACCCCCTGGAGCCCATGAAAGATACGGAATTCATTTCCCAGATGGCCAACTTCAGTTCCCTGGAGCAGATGCAAAACCTGAATACCGGGTTTGAAAAGCTGGCCTCCAATTTAAATGACTTTTTAATTCCGGCTCTCATGATACAGCAGGCTACCAATCTGATCGGACGGGAAATCAGTTACCAGGATCCCGAAGCGAGTGAAGCCAAGCTCTTAAAAGGCGTGGTGAGCTCGGTAACATTTAAGAACGGCACCGCTTATTGCGTTATTGACGGCAAGGAAATTGATATGACCTACCTGGCCGGAATAGGCAGTCCGGTTGTCGCTGAGAATAAGGAACTGGACCAGCTGATGGACCGGCTGGATGATTTGCTGACTTTGATTACCCCGGAGGAAGGTGGAGAAGGTGAATAATAAAATCTATTTTCCCCAGCCGGTTATTCAGCCTCTGGCTCCGGTAACCAAAAAGACCGATACTCCTTCCGCCGCCCCGGAGGTAAAAAAGGCCTCGTTCGGGCAGGTACTGGAGAAAACCCTGGGGGGAGAACTGAAATTTTCCCAGCATGCCCGGCAGAGATTACAGTCCCGTAATATCGAACTGGGAGAAGCGGAACTGGCCCGGTTGGAAAACGCGGTGGGCAAAGCGCGGGAGAAAGGAGCCCGGGATTCCCTGATCCTGATGGATAATCTGGCCCTGGTGGTAAGTGTCAAGAACAACACCGTGATTACGGCCGTAGATGAACAGAACCTGAAAGAGAATGTTTTTACCAATATAGACAGCGCCGTTATTGTATAAGGCTGGACCTCTGAGAGGGAAGCCTTGGGATGCGGAATGACGGAAGCATCCTCATCAAAGTTATCCAATACTTACAGTAAAGGAGGTCGTGTAAAAAAATGATGCGTTCCATGTATTCTGGGGTTTCGGGTTTGCGGAACCACCAGACCAGAATGGATGTTATAGGAAACAATATTGCCAATGTTAATACCGCCGGATTTAAGAAGAGCCGGGTGGTATTTAAAGACATGCTCTATCAGAATGTCAGGGGAGCCTCCAGCCCGGGCACTTCCCGGGGAGGAACCAATCCCATGGGGGTGGGGCTGGGCGTGGCCCTGTCCAGTATTGACCAGATCCATACCGGTGCGCCTACCACCAGTACGGCCAAGCTGACCGATATGGCGGTCGACGGCAACGGTTATTTCGTAGTCAACGAAGGCAGCAACCGGTATTATACCCGGGCCGGGGCCTTTGACTTCGACGAATGGGGCAACCTGATCAATGCCGACGGCTACCGGGTGCAGGGCTGGCTGGCCAATGCTTCCACCTGGGATCTCAGCACCAACGGCGATCCCACCAACATAGACATATCCGGCTACAAAAGCCTGAACGCCAATGCGACTACGGAAATGCAGTTTACCGGCAACCTGGATTCGGAATTGAATTTTGTTCCTGCCCGCAATGAATGGCAGGCCCTGACCTTCAGCGC
>DHCD01000057.1:4216-28226 GCA_002398105.1 Syntrophomonas sp. UBA4911 | reverse complement strand
AGGAGGGTCTTCGAATGAGTAATAATCCGATCATAAAGATTGCCGGCAACAAATCCTACCGAGTTAATTTTTCTTCTCAGCCCCAAAGCCAGCCCCCAAGCCAAAATCGCCGGGGGGTATCAATTATAACCTGCACCGAGCGTCCGGCTTATCTGCAAAACATCCTGCAGAACTTTTTACGCCAGGATTTTACGCCCAAAGAATTGATTATCATAATCAACAACAATGCTATTGACCTGGGGCTCTGGAGAAGGCAGACGGCGGAATATCCGCGGGTAAGGGTGCTGCGGGTAGACGAAAGAATAGGCCAGGGATCATGCCTCAACTACGCCGCCCACCAAGCCTCCTATGACTACGTAGCCAAATTTGATGATGATGATTATTACTCCCCCACTTACCTGTCCAACTCGGTAGCGGCCCTGGAGAACAGCGGGGCGGGATTGGTGGGCAAAGCCAGTTGGTTTCTGTATTTCGAAGGCAGCGGTACTTTGGCCCTGTTTTCCCCGGGCAATGAAGACACCTTCGTTGACCGGGTTACCGGAGCTACCATGCTGATCCGGAAATCTATATTAAAACGGATCCGCTTCCGCAACCTGGATGCGGGTGAAGACGTTGAATTCTGCCGGGACTGCACCAGAAATAATATCCGCATCTATGCCACCGATCGCTATAACTTTGTGGGCATCCGCCGCCTGGATGTCGATTCCCACACCTGGCAGGACAGTGAAGAGCGTATCCTGGAAGATTGTGTGATCATTGCCCATACCGACGACTACCAGTCCATCGCCAGCCGGCCTTAAGCCGGCGCTTAGGCTCATGCTGTAATCCTTGATTTAAGCCGGGAGCTTTGATAAGAAAGACGCAGATTGAAAGTACAGCAACTCTGTTTGGATGCATAAATATGCAGGAGCCGTTAGACGGAGCCTGCATATTTATGTATCCAAACTCCACGCTATAACTAATCCAAGTTTTATGCCTGTATTCATTCATGGTCAGTTGCTCTTGAAATACAGCTCGTCCCCTTTTTCTCCCCTCCAGGCCCAATGCTCCCATCCAGCCGGCGGTTTTAATAACCTGTCCGGCTGCGTCTTTCATTCGCCTATCCCACCGGATAAAAACTTATCCGGTGCTTGGCGGTCATTCCGGAGCTTACCACCCGGCTTACCGGCTGACCGGCAGTCACTACCACTTTTCTGCGGCGAGTTGCCGGTTCTTTCACCAAGTCGGCGATAAGAGCAAAAATATTATAGCGGTCCAGCACCATATTCCTAGCCTCTATAATTTTATCCAAAGAATCCTCATAGCGCCGTTCCCTTACACACTCCTCAATGGCCCTGATCGAACCTTCCACATCGTCAATATTGATCCGGGTATGGGAACCGGGCGGGAAATAATCACCCACATTGGGGCAGCCGTAATAAATAGGGTAAGCCCCGGCCAGATAAGCGTCCGCCAGCTTTTCCGTCCAGTAATGGGGATAAGCCGAATTTTCCAGGGCAATATGGTATTTATAAGGACTGACGGCATCCCATTTATCCTCCACTTCATGTATGCCCCGCCCAAAAACATCAATATCATCCCCAAAGTAAGCTTTGAGCCTTCTGACAAAATTCAGCCTTTTCTGGTGCCCCTCGGTAAAATCCTTAACGGAAGTAATGACCGACATCAGTTTACTCTTAGGCACAACCTGCGAATCCTTAAAATCATCGTAATCCCGGTTTACAATGCTGCGGCGTTCATTGACATCCAGCAGCACCCTGCCCGCATGCCAGCACAGTCCGGTCTGACTCAGAATAAGACGGGGGTGGGGCAGATGGGCATGACAGGTCACCACCCGGGCAAATTGGTTGGCATAGGCCGGGGAATAATCAGTTATACTGGGTGGCTCTCCAGTGATGAGGATAGTATTGGCAAGTGAGCAAAACGCGGTCTCATGCTGCAGCACTCCGTTATATACCACCCAGTAGTCGCAATCACTTACCCCGCTGTCAATAAAGAACTGACAGTCGCCCCAGATTCCGCGCCGTCCCGGAGTCTGTCTGATTAACGGCTCATAAGGGAAATCAGTACTTAATTTGACCCTGATCAAAACGCAACCTCCTTGCTTACTTTATATTGATTCCATTGCTCAAACCCGATTGGAATGTATGAATAGGCGAAGTCCCGGCGCCGGAGTGTTCATACCTTCCAGCCGCCGCAGCGCCCGATTTTAAATACCAGTGATATGTGTCCCGGATTCCCTGCCTTAAAGATATTTGGGGCTGCCACCCCAGTCGGGTCAACCTGCTGACGTCCAGCAGCTTGCGGGGAGTTCCGTCAGGTTTGCCCTCATCGTAGACGATCTTGCCGCCATAGCCCACAACATCCTTTACCAGTTGTGCCAAATCGGCGATGCTGATATCTTTCCCCCAACCGACATTTATGATCTCCGCTTCCCGGTAGTTATCCATCAGGAAAACACAGGCCGCGCCCAGATCATCCACATGCAGGAATTCCCGGCGCGGCTGTCCGCTGCCCCAGACTACCGCATCCTCTGCCTGCCCGGTCTTAGCTTCATGGAATTTTCTGATCAGAGCGGGCAGAACATGGGAAGAATGTAAATCAAAATTATCTCCCGGGCCATAGAGATTAGTGGGCATAACCGCAATAAAATTACATCCGTATTGCCGATTATAGGCCTGGCACATCTTTATTCCGGCAATCTTGGCTATAGCGTAAGCCTCGTTGGTTTCCTCCAATTCGCCGCCCAGAAGATACTCCTCCTTTAAAGGCTGAGGAGCAAGCGCGGGGTATATGCAGGAAGACCCCAGAAATAGAAGTTTTCTGGTTCCATAACGATAGGCGGCATCAATAACATTGCTCTGTATCATCAGGTTCTCACGGATAAACTGGGCCGGAAAACTGCGGTTGGCCTCTATTCCCCCCACCCGGGCGGCAGCCAGAAAAACGTATTCCGGTTTTTCCCGGGCAAAAAAATGATAGACTTCCGCCTGGTCGCAAAGATCCAGCGCTTCCCGGGGGCGCAACAGAATATCGGAATAACCTTGGTCTTTTAGTCGACGCAGAATGGCCGAGCCTACCAGGCCCTGATGCCCGGCTACATAAATCTTAGCCTTGCTATCCATGGGCACTGCCTCTGACTGCGGCAATATGTCCCGCATCGCGCAATATTTTTTCCTGCCGGGCCAGAACCAGGTCATGGTCAGCCATCATTTTCACCAGTTCCTTAAATCTGACCTGGGGACTCCAGCCCAGTTTCTCCCGCGCCCGGGCGGCATCCCCCAGCAGATAATCAACCTCGCTGGGCCGGAAGTAGCGTTTATCAATACTGACATAATCCTGCCAGCGCAAATCCAGATAAGAGAAACATTCTTCCAGGAATTCCCTCACCGAATAAGATTCCCCGGTGGCTATGACAAAATCATCCGGACAATCCTGCTGCAGCATCAGCCACATGGCCTTGACATAATCGCCGGCATAGCCCCAGTCCCGCTTGGCATCCAAGTTGCCCAGGTAGAGCCTATCCTGCAGCCCCATCTTAATACGGGCAGCCGCCCGGCTGATCTTGCGGGTAACGAAAGTCTCTCCCCGCCGGGGTGATTCGTGGTTAAAGAGTATACCGCTGGCGATATACATACCATAAGCTTCACGGTAGTTCTTGGCATACCAATAAGCGGCTGCTTTGGAAACGGCATAAGGACTGCGCGGGCAGAAGGGGGTCAGCTCGTTTTGCGGAGGAGCCGCGGCCCCGAACATCTCCGATGAAGCCGCCTGGTAAAGACGCACTTCCCGGCCCGACGCCTCCATATAGTCGCGCAGGGCCTCCAGCAGACGCAGGGTTCCCATAGCCACCGTGTCAGCCGTATATTCCGGTTGTTCAAAAGAGACTTTTACATGGGACTGAGCTCCCAGGTTATACACCTCATCCGGTTCCACCTTTTGCAATACTCTCCTCAGTCCGCTGCCGTCGGTTAAATCACCGTAGTGCAGATACAGAGGGGGATCAGGCTGGTGCGGGTCCTGATAAAGATGATCTATACGGTCGGTGTTGAAGATGGAGGTGCGGCGAATGATGCCATGCACCTGATAACCCCGGGCAATCAGCAATTCCGCCAGATAAGACCCATCCTGACCGGTTATGCCGGTGATCAGAGCCCTTTTGGCCTCAGCCGGAACCGGCTCATGACTATTTTTTCCCATAACATCTATTCCTTTAAATCCAATTTGCATGATTCGACGGGGATTAATGTGAATCAATTATGATTACACAAATTTTTCTAAAAATTATTTCCGTATCAAAAATCATAAGATAAAACCTATCCTGCTTGGCGTCGCATCCAGCTAATCCTGGGATCAATAGGCCGTGACCGTATCCTTAAAATCATTCATGCGGTCAACCACCCGGCAAAAGCGCAGGTATTCATCCTCTTCCACCCGCCAGGTATGGGTATCCGCCTGGGCACGCCGGACACAGGTGTAATTGAACCGGTTGGTTGAGTACATTCTGACGCCATGCCGACTGCAGTTATTCTGAAATTCGGTGTCCTCACCGTGATCCAGGGCCTTGAATCTTACCAGGCTAAATACCCGTTTATTAACGACCATGGTTGCTCCCGCCAGCATGCTGGTAAAGCGTTCTTCCTGATCAGGATGGGCTATAGCCAGGGTGCCGCTGCCTTCAAAAAAGACAAATATACTGCACTTGCCGACAATATCGGCATTAGTGGCTTTGAAGGCATCAACCGCCTGCTGCAGATAACCAGGGGCGTAATAATCATCGTCATCAAACTTGGCCACATAACCATACCGGGCTTGGTCAACCGCAAAATTCAAACACTCGCCCAGAGTTACCGATTGATTCAGTTGAAATACCCTTACATTAGGATAAGAGCGGGCCCAGGCCTGCCATTCCTCCAGATCGGCAGCATTATGGTTGAGTATGATAATGAGTTCCACCGGACCATAATACTGATGGATGTAGTTTTGTATAATCCTCTCCCGGTATTCGGGGCGATTGGTGCAGGTTATTACCGACACGCCCTCGGTAAACCTGTCGCCCTTCTTTAAATTATGCTTTATCGGTGATCTGCCGGCTCGCGGCTGGGGTTGCCTGTTATTGCCGAATACTAACTGAACTGGTTTGGTGCGCGTTACCTTTACTTCCATGCTGGTATACCCCCGTTCCATACTGAGATAAGCAGCAATTCAAACTTGATCTCAATATCCATAATATGAGAAAAACCGGGTGACTGTGAATCGCTGTATAAAATCAGAATTATTCGGGATAAGAGCGCCTTTGGAGGTGGAGTAAACAAGGGAATAAATAGGCAAAGGGGAACAGAAATGCTTCCTGGCTGGTATATAAGGAACTCATTAACCGTATACCTGGGATAGAAAAAAATGTGACGGCGGCAAAAGCCATGCGGAAAAATCCGGGTCTAATCTGAAGGAGGATGAACTTGGGGAAGGTTCACCCGGTCGTGTAAGAGGAACAATAAAATAACTAAGCCAGGCAGGAACCGTTCCCGCTTGCTCTGTTCAACTGAGCGATCCATTGCTGGGCTTCACTCCAGTTGCTCACCCGCATAATATTTTCCGATTTCACCTTTCTGTTATAAGGGTAATCGAAAAGAATCACCGGGATAAACTGGCTCAGTTCCTGGGCCAGATCATGGTGGTCTTCAACCATGAGATCGACTTCCTGCTGCATGCAAACCGCTAATTTACTGAAATGATACATATCCGGCGTGGAATTAAGAATCAACTGGTCATAAGCAATATCATTTGCGTTAAGCCATTCCCGGGTGACCTTTTCAATCCCCGGGAAGCGGTAATTGCGTGAGGTGATGAGCACTATGCGGTTCTGCTGCTGCAGCCGTTTAATAATCGGCGCCGCTTGTTCCTTAGGGCAAACCTCGCGGTAAATACGTTCCAGATAAATATCGAAGAACTCTTCCACCGATTCTTCAGACCATCCCAGCGCTTCCTGCAGATAATATTCGCTCGGGTCCGGCAGTGTGTTTAATCCCCGTTCCCGGCCGAATATCATGGCATAGTGCATGATCATTTCCGTAGTATAGGTGATGGTGTTATCAATATCAATACCGATTATCATTAAAATTCTCCTGCAAAACTATCGCTTCTTTTTCTACCTTAATTTATTTAGCCCGGAAATACAAGTCAAATAATTCGATCTGATTCTCGCCGTCAGGCCGGCGGTTTTCTCCGCTTCCGCTTCTTGCCGCATAATTGAGATGGTTTTTGCCAGCCAAGCTTCTTCTGCTTTTCGGAAAGAAAGGCGGCGTTCGGAACGTCGATATTACTGCCCCCAAATACAAATCACTTATGTCAATGTCCTCTGTACATTCAATCAGGTATATTTTATTGTTTTCAACCAAACCGGTAATTGTATGCGTGGGGACATGGAGGAGATTTGTTCACAATATGTTCACCCTATTTTCATTTTTTCGGGGTACTTTATAATATAAGATAATTGTCAGTTGCGATCTCTATAAAAATAAAAGCGCACCGGAAACAGCAGAGCAAAAGTATAAGCTGAAAAGGAGTCTGTACATGATGAAAAAAGGCGGCATTAAGATAGTCTTGGATATAATAATGCTTATTCTATTGATTTTATTATTGGACGCAAAAGCCTTTGGGGCACAATTTCATGAAATTGCCGGTTTATTGATTGGGGCGGTATTTATTTCCCATATCTTTTTAAATTGGCGGTTCATCCGCAAGACTACCCCCAAATTTTTGAGCAAACAGATTAAAACCAAAACCAGAATAGAATGTTTGCTTGCTGTCGTATTATTTTTATCCTTTCTCACCATAATCGTCAGCGGAGCATTGATTTCGCAAGTCCTGTTTCCCCATCTTCGCTACGGCGATACCCATGTGTTGAAAACCCTGCATAATTCAGTATCCTATATGGCTTTACTGTTGGTTGGGTTCCACTTGGGTCTTAACTGGAACTGGATCATAGCAACGGCGCAGAAATTAATCGGCTTTAAAACTAATGCGGTGATGGGGTATATAAGCAAGGGGGTCGCCGTTATCATACTTTTATTGGGCATATATGGCCTTATATCTGTAAATCTCCTATCTGATATTGCCCAAATAGGCAGAATTACAGAAAGGAATCATCAATTTGAAGAAAGAGTGTCCCGGTCCGACCCAAGCGGCGGAGGCATCGGCACTGCCCATAAGGGCCGGGCTTTTTCAGGCAGAGGATACCATAACGGTGCGGGGATCGGCGGCGATGGTAAACGGGAAGGCAAAGGGTACGGGCCGGCCGGCAGAAGCGCGGGCAATGCCGATCTTATTCTAAAACTGGGGGCTTATCTGGGAATTGTCGGCGGTTCGGCGGTTGTATCCTATTATCTGGATAGATTTTTTAACCGAAAAAAAAGAGGGCCGGAGGCATCCCGGCTATATTAACATCAGTCCGGCATGGACAGGCTGGAGACATTTTGGCGGTCCAGCCAGGTCGACGTCTCCAGGTTTACTCATGCTCCAAAGACACAAGGGATGTCTTTTTTGTGCCATTTTATTATGTCTTTTTCTACACATTGGTGTACGATTTCGGTAATAATGGCATCCAGGCTAATATCTTTTAAGCGCTGGGTACGAAATTTGGTCCAGTAAGCTGGTTTCGGGCAGAGGCTCTTCGGGATTAAGCCCCACAAACCATTTACAAGCCAGATTTACAGCCCAATCTTGTATCAATTGTTCGTCGGAAAGCTTGTAAATATACTAGAATTCAATTGAAATAAGAACATATGTTTGGTAAAATATATTTGAAATTTATTTTTAATCTATTGAATTTGGTAGGTTTAGACACGGAAGATGGTGAAAGTCATATGAATAAAGAAAATACAATTAGGTTACTTGAAGATAAAAGAGTCCATGTTTTGTGGAAGGAAGAACGAGAAAAATGGTATTTTTCAATCCTACATGACGTGAGAATCTTAAAAGGAAGCACTAATACTCTTACATACTGGCCTGAGCTTAAGGAACAAATGAGAAAAGTGGGCAATGAAATTTTGACTTTAGAGGGAATACTTTATTTACTAGCGGAAAACAATGGATCTATAAATCAAGAAGGTATTTCTACAGTAGAAGAAGAAAACACTCTATACATATCAGAAGGAACCAGCGGGATAACATATTGGGAACCAACTAATTTTGATATGGAAACAACGACTATTTGGAGCTTTCCCCAGAGAGGGGATTGGGCAACCCATAATTCAAAATATAGAGGAAATTGGTCTCCGTATATTCCAAGAAATGTAATTCTGAGATATTCTGAAGTTGGCGACTGTGTTTTGGATCAATTTCTCGGAAGTGGGACTACCTTAATAGAAGCTATATTATTAAACAGGAGAGGCATAGGAATTGATATTAATTATAAAGCAGTTGAAATAGCGAAATATAATCTTGGCTTTGCGAGAAATAATTGTTTTGAACCAAAAATCGTGCAGGGGAATGCAGTAAAACTTGACTTTATTATGGATAACAGTATTGATTTAATATGTACTCATCCCCCATATGCAAATATTATAAAATACAGTGAAAATATCGGGGATTTGTCGCTCTGTGATATAGATGATTTTTTAGAACAAATGAGAAAAGTGGCCGACGAAAGCTTTAGGGTATTGAAGAAAAATAAGTATTGCTCAGTTCTAATGGGGGATACCAGAAAGAAAAAACATGTCATTCCATTAGGATTTAAAGTAATGCAAGTATTTTTAGATGCGGGCTTTATTTTAAAGGAAATAGTTATTAAAGAGCAGCACAATTGCAAAGCTACAGGGTTTTGGCATCAAAAAAGTATTGATTTTAACTTTCTATTAATTGCTCATGAATACTTATTTATATTCAGAAAACCCCAATAATGCAAAGATGACAGATTCATACCATAATTATTATCATGGCTGATATTTGCGACATATAACCCCAATTGGATTTTTGTATCCTAAAATTAGGAATAATACTCTAATAACCTGTGAATGAGTATTTAATCATCAGTACTGTCTTGACAATGCTCAATTTTAATGTAATTGATGAATGCTATAGCAAAAATTGGTATTTAAGGAAGCAATTAGCCGACAAAGATATTCAAACAAAAATAATAAATACAAAAGAAAGGAATTTGTAAATAGTGCCAAACTCAATAAGCAGCAAAGCTGAACAACACCAACCAAACACTCCTGCAAGGCCACTACTAAAATGGGCAGGCGGCAAGACGCAATTACTTAATGATTTATTACCTAAAATACCGAATTCATATGGTCGATATATAGAGCCGTTTTTTGGAGGAGGGGCATTATTTTTTGCTCTGAATCCTTCTGATGCTATTATTGCAGATAGCAACCCCGAGTTAATTAATGTATATAGACAAGTGGCAGAGCATGTTGATGGAGTGATTACATACCTTCAAACTTATAGTAATACTGAAGAAATGTTTTATGCAGTCAGATCACTTGAATGGCATGAACTTTCACCATCGCAAGCAGCAGCAAGGACAATCTATCTGAATAAGACTTGCTTCAATGGGCTGTACAGAGTGAACCAAAAGGGACAGTTTAACGCGCCTTTTGGACGATATAATAACCCCAAAATTTGTGATATTGAAGCTCTTTATGCAGCATCTGCTGTTTTGCAGAGAGCTACCATTGTATGTGCAGATTATCAAAAAGTTCTAAAAGACTATGCTAAGCCCGGGGACTTTGTGTTTCTTGATCCACCTTATCTTCCGGTATCAGAATACTCGGATTTCAAGCGTTACACAAAGGAGCAATTTTACGAAGAAGATCACGTAGAGCTTTCGCATGAAGTTAAAAGGCTTCATGAGCTGGGTTGTTATGTGATTCTTACCAATTCAAATCACCCATTGGTGCATGAGCTGTATGGGGCTTATAATATTGATGTCGTACAAACTAAGCGCTACATCTCATGTAATGGTAATAGCCGTAAAGGCGAGGATGTTATAATAACAATTCCTCCGAAAAAAAGTATTGTATTATCAGTTGTTCCAAAACCTCTACCTGCCCAGGTCAATAAATATCCATCTACTCGTTATATGGGCTCAAAGAGTAAATTATTATTGCAAATATGGGATATTGCTTCTCAATTCAATTTTGATAGTGTTGTTGACCTTTTTGCAGGCTCAGGCATTGTAGGCTATATGTTTAAGGCTCAAGGTAAAGCAGTAATCAGTAATGATTACATGGCAATGTCTGCAACCTATGCAAAAGCAATGATTGAGAACAATTCAGTAATACTTCCACACGATGAAGCGCAAAAACTTCTGATAGAATCACAAGAGGTTGATCATTTCGTTTCAACAACTTTTGCCGGACTATACTTCTCTGATCATGACAACGAAGTTATTGACATATTACGGGCAAATATGACAGCTGTTCGCAACTCTTATAAACGGGCGATAGCCATGTCTGCATTAATCCGTGCATGCATTAAGAAACGTGCCCGGGGCATTTTTACTTACACTGGGGACCGTTATGACGATGGAAGAAAAGATCTAAAAAAATCATTGGAAGAGCAGTTTTTAGATGCTGTGATTGCTGTAAATAACTCTGTTTTTGATAATGGAAAGATCAATAAAGCAAAAAACCGTGACGCCATGCAGTTGCGAATTAAAACGCCGGATATGGTATATATTGATCCTCCATATTACTCTCCTTACTCTGACAATGAGTATGTACGCCGCTACCACTTTGTTGAAGGTCTCGCTCGAAATTGGGAAGGTGTCGAGATACAACAGCATACACAAACAAAAAAGTTCAAATCGTATCCTACTCCCTTTTCTACACGGAAAGGAGCGGCAAATGCTTTTGATCTACTATTTAAAAAATATGCAAACAGCATAATTATAGTATCCTATTCATCTAACAGTTTACCAACACTTGATGAAATGGTTTCAATACTTTCTAAACACAAGGAACACGTTGAAGTTATCCCTGTGGATTACCGGTATTCTTTCGGTAATCAAGGTAACCGCGTGGGAAATAACAAAAATCAGGTACAAGAATATCTCTTTGTGGGATATTAAGGAGATGCAACTATGGCACTTTGGTATATAGGTAATACATCCGTCAGAAGTGCATTTCGCCTACGTGACGGTTTAGTTGCACTTTCTACATCATATCTTCAAGGCAATATGCGCGGACAGGACGGTGACCGTGCTTTTCGTGATTTGTTGGGTCAGCATGGCATTGTTTCGCTGGGAACAGATAAAACATATAGCGTGGGACGTAAATGGCGATCGGCTCTTGGTAAGCTGGGATTCTTATATCCAGAGATACATTCTGATACAATTCGTCAAGAGGATGTAGGTACAATGGACACAATTACGCCAAATGGATGGCGGCTGATACGTGCAGATACTGTACCTGCAATGCAGGAATGCTTTTTACGTGCTTTAGCAGCGCAATTTATTGAAATTCGAAATGGAGAAGAACAGTCCACTTGGTTTTCACCGCTTCGACACACTTTAGCTGTATTACTTGAATTAGAACGACAAACCGGTGAAGCTTCTGTTAATTTTATCGAAATGGCTCTTCATATTCAGACAACAACCAGTGCTGATAGTGTTGTTACAGTGGCCGAACGCATTATTGAATTAAGAAATGAGCGTAATGCTGCTGAGTCAAAACGTCGTTTTGATTCAGCGAAGTATGAAGAAGCGGGTACTGCATTTGGCCTAAGGGCATCCACATTTCGTGATTATGCTGATGCAAATTTCAGGTATTTGAAGGCTACCGGTCTTGTCCAAAATAAAGGACGTGGTATCGCCTTAGTACCTGAAAAGCGCCTATTTGCAGAGTTAATGGCGAGAGATACTTCTGTACCAACAAGTGAGCTTGAAAGGTATACCACCTTGTGTAATGGCGCGCAGCTTCCTACTGATACGCAGGGCGCAGCTTTGGACGTGCTTCATAATTTAATTGCGCAATTATCTCAAATGGGAATTCCGTTTGTGCTTGGTGATCGGCCTGTAGATACACCGGCTGACATTGCTATTATCAGGCACGAAATAGAAGATATTATATTTAAGCAAAAGGAAGAAATATATGCAAGAGAGCAAGCAAGTCAGTGGGAAGAAATTGCTAATTACATTGATCTCATTGCATCACGTAGAGATCGCCGCCGCATAGATGAAGAAACCGAGATCGTTATTCCTCGTAGTGAAAGTCCTGCATATCTAGAGTGGACGTTATGGCGGGCTTTCTTGGCCATTGATAGCTTGGAAAACAAGCCGTATGAAGCCAGACGGTTTAGAGTAGATCAAGACTTTTTACCGGTTGGTACCGCCCCAGGAAATGGCCCGGATTTGATTATGGAGTTCCGTGATTTTGTTATTGTTATTGAAGTTACGTTGACTGAAAGTTCAAGACAAGAGGCTGCTGAAGGCGAACCTGTCCGTCGTCATGTGGCTGATCTAATGAACCAATATGCCGAAGCTAATGGAAAACCGGTATATGGTTTATTTATAGCAAATAATATAGATTCTAACACTGCAGAAACATTTAGAATCGGTGTTTGGTATTCAAGAAGCGATGAGATGGTGCACTTACATATTGTTCCCTTAACTATTTCTCAATTCAATTCGTTTTTTAGGGCATTGTTTACTACAAACAATGTCAGCCCAGAAGCGGTGATAAACCTAATGAACGATTGTGAGCAACACCGAGCAGACTGTAAGGCTCCTGAATGGAAAAACATGATCAATCAAACTGTTGAACGGACAGTTAATGAAATGGTTGCACGATAAAAGAATATTCAACTCTGGAGAGCGTTCTTCTCGAGCATTCCTATGTTCAGCTAACGTCAGCGTCCCATGTTTAACTCATGCTCCGGCTTGCGGTAATTAAAGGCAATCATTCCAGCAGGTCTTTGAGTTTATTGATCGCCCGTTTTTCAATTCGGGATACCTGAACCTGGGAAACACCTAAATCATCTGCGATGGATGACTGGGTTTCATCTTTAAAAAAGCGTCTCAGAATCACTTCCTGTTCCCGGGCCTCCAGATGCCCCAATGCTTCCCGCAAAGCGAGTTTCTCCAGCAACAGTACGCTGCCTTCTTCGTTGGCCAGGCGGTCTATGAGGGATAGTTGCTCTTTCTCCTCTCCCGGCATCACATCATGCATATAGGCCGGAGCCTGGCAGGCCTCCATAGCCACTACGATATCTTCTTTGTCCATTTCCAGCAGACCGGCAATCTCGTTTATGCCCGGTTCCCGTCCCAGGTCGCCGCGCAGCTTGTCTTGGGCCCAGCGAATCTTGGTGTAGGTTTCCTTTATATTGCGCTGGACTTTGACAATTCCATCATCCCGCAGGAATTTTTTTATTTCACCGATGATCATAGGAACGGCATAGGTGGAAAAGCGCACATTAAAAGAAAAGTCAAATTTGTCAATGGCCTTCAGCAGACCAATTGACCCCACCTGAAAAAGATCCTCATATTCATAAGAGGAATTTTTGAATCTTTCCAGCACCATATATATCAAGCCCAGATTAGCCTCATATACCAGGGCCCGGGCATCATCATCACCCTGCTGGGCCCGGCGCAGCAAATCTTCATTATCCTGGTAGGAATTCGCTGAGGACATACCCATCCCCCTTTTAAGCATAAGCTTCCCGATCTCTGGTTATAAAGTGACGTTTCAGGATGACGCTGGTCCCTTCATCAGGCTTGCTGTCGACCAGCATTTCATCGGTAAAGGATTTCATGAAGGTAAAGCCCATGCCCATCCGGGCCGGATCGCTGGAATAGCTGGGCTGCAGCGCCTCTTCCAGATTGTCGATACCCTTGCCATAGTCCTTGATGGTCAGCTCCAGGGAACGGTCGTCCATGAGACTGGCAATGATCTCAATCCTGCCGTCGCCCCGGTTCTGGTAAGCGTGAATGATACAGTTGGATACCGCCTCGGATACCACCAGTTTTATCTCCTCAATATCATCCAGAGTGCAGTTCAGTTGGGAGGCGAAGGCCCCCACACAGGAACGGGCGAAAGCGACATTCTCAGGCAAACTGGGGAATTCAAATCGTACATAATTTATCACGTTCATCTCTTCCCAGCCCCTATAGGCTGGTGTCCACCTCCTCTTACAGATTAATTATATCCTGTTCACTGCTGTACATGGGAACCAACCGGTTAATTCCGGAAAAATGCAGGATCTTTTCCACCGGATTTTTAGCCCCTACAATGAACATCCGTCCATTAGCGGAAGTGATCTTTTTGTACCGGCCGATAATAACGCCCAGGCCGGAACTATCTATAAAAGTAACCTTTTCCAGGTTAAATATGAGATTCTTTATGCCTTTCTCCTCCAATCGCCGATCTATCTCCTGCCTCATCTCATCCGCAATAAGCATGTCCAGCTCACCCTTGGCCCTGACCACAAGGGTATTTCTAACCATTTTATACTCTATATCCATTTCCTCATCCCCTTCTTGCCGCTGATAACGTGTTATAGGTTCGGCAAGAAGGGAATGTTTTCCTTCCACAAAATTCCACTTATAATAGATAGGTTTCCACAAGCATTTTCATTATTCCCTTAATTATTCCCGAACGGGGTACATCCTGTTTGGCTACCAGATTAACCTTTTTATATAACTCTCCATTGTTGTATACCAGGTATTCCCCAAGTTTCTGGTCTTTCTTGACGGGGGCGTCAATATAAGCGGGCAGGCTTATTTCGCTGGTAATCTTTTTCTCATCACCCTTTTTAACCATAGAACCGACATCTTCTTCCGCCACAACCTCCACGTTCTCCTGTACCCCTTTGCCTACTTTCACTACTCCGCAGACACTCCCCACGGGCGCTACACTTTTGTAGGTATAGCGGGCAAAGCCGTAATTGAACAGTTTCATCGCATCTCTGAAGTTGCCGTGTTGTTGCGGAGCAGCCATAACCACCCCGATCAAACGCAATCCGTCTCTTTTGGCCGTTGCAGTCAGACAGTATTTAGCTTCATTAGTCCAGCCGGTTTTAAAACCGTCCGCCCCCTGGTACCACCACAGCAGTTTGTTGGTATTATACAATTTAAACTCACCTTGGCGCAGGTTATATTCTTTGATCGAAGTATATTCCAGTATCCGCGGACCAGCCAGGGCATGGCGGGCGATGACTGCCATATCATAAGCGCTGGTATAGTGTTCCGGAGCGGAAAGACCGTTGGAGTTGACAAAATGAGTATCCTTCAACCCCAGCATTTTGGCTTCCCGATTCATGCGCTCAACAAAGTTCTTGTGGGTGCCTTCCAGGTGTTCAGCCACCGCTACGCAGGCATCATTGGCGGAACCAACCGCAATGGATATCAGCATATCCTCATAGGTAAGTTCTTCTCCCGGTTCCAGATAGATTTGCGATCCTCCCATTTTCCAGGCTTCTTCGCTGGTTATAACTTTGTCTTTGAGTCCGACTTTACCGTTGGCCAAGTCTTCTAAAGCCAGGGTCAGAGTCATTAACTTGGTCATACTTGCCGGTGCCAGCCTTTTATGCTCGTTTTGGGCCAGCAAAATCTTACCGGAGTCAGCGTCCATCAGTACGTAGGCCTCGGCTTCAGCCTCAACCGCATCGGCATAGAGCTCGGCCGGAGCAAGGAATGTAATCAGGAAAACAAGCATCACTATCAGACTGATTTTTCTGTGGCAGCGCATAAAAGTGTACACCCCCTTTAATATTCATTAGTAGATTATATTTAGGTATACAGGCTATTATGCCAGCCGATTGGCAAAGAGGCTGTCCCCAAAGTCAGAAGAGAAAAAATCCGCCCCACTTAGAACTTTAAAAGTACATTAAATAAAGCAAGCCCATACCATTCTTTGATGATACGGGCCTGGTCTTTAGGATTTGTTTTTTGGGGCAACGATTTTTTGAGTCAGCCACTGTTATTTGACTATTCGGTTTCTTTAACCAGCTCGAAACGGTTTACAATCCGGTTTTCTCTTTTTAGTTCTTTTTTACCGCAGAATATTTCATAAGGCCGGGCGTAATCAATTCCGCTGCTGACATCTTTGTATACCACCAGCGGGCAGTAGTTTTCGGTGTACAGAGCCGTGGTTATAATTTGGTAGACATCGCCCTTAAAATGCCGATAGCGCTCTCCCGGTCTGATCTGCATATTTATGGGCCGGGCATTTATTTCTTTCTGTATGATCTTTTTTAATTGGGAATAGGCGTCGGCCAGGGTGCCGATATTATATACTATATAATCACAATTGCTCATTTCCGGCATTTCTTCTTTGGCCAGTTCAATTCGTCTCCCCTTCTCCTCCGGGGTGCGGTCACTTTCCATTATTGAGCTTATGATATCCTTTAAATCACGATAAATAAAAATACTGATCACATTCTGAGCTTCCGTCTTGCTTTTAAAAATCCTGATGCCTTCAATGTTCATTATGGCCAAACCGTTTTTTTTAGTTTGATTCACCCGCTCTAATTCATCGCTGGTGACTCCATAAGATTCATCAAGATATTTGATTTCCTCATAAATCTTACCCGCCCGGCAATATTCAAGATACTGCTGACGAGTAATGAAGTTATAGTTTCGTCCCTGCTTTTCCAGGACTTGCCTGCGGCGGGTGGTGAAAGCAATAATAGGCTCGAGATAGTCGGAATCTTCTGATAAGAGATAATTCATTAAGATGGTTTTACCTGATGCCGATGGTCCGTGCAAGATAAATAACTTCATCTATTTCCCCCGTTCCAGCAGAATTTTAGATCAGCCCTGCTATCTATATCGTAATTTCTGCCGGGAATAAACAGCCTGATCATGGCAACATGACCCGGGCAGGCCCGATCACGCTTGCAGAGATTCCCGCAGTATTAAGGCAAGATCCTGCTGCGATGGCCGGACAATATTATTACTGAGGTTCTTGGCTTTAGAGCAGATTTCTATAAAGCGGGCTTGTTCATGGTCACTGCATTGGGGGACTGGTCCGCACAAATCCCGCATTATTTTTTGGAATTCCTGTAAACTGCCGAAGCCGGAGCATTGCAGGGCCTCCATCACTCTGGGATTGCCGCTCTTTCTGAGGGTAAAGGCAAGATAAGCCGGCATTAGGATACCATTGGCCCTTCCGTGCGGAACTCCTTTAAAGTGGGTTAAAGGATATCCCATAGCATGAGGAATAGAGGTTCCCGTTTGGCTGATAACCAATCCCGCCAAAGTGGAGGCATAAATTAAAGCCTCCCTGCCGGCTGTTCCCGGATTAGTCCCGCTGGCCAGCAGTTTCAGCTCTGTTCCGCTGATTCTTAATGCTTCCCGGGCAATCAGGTCGCTCATGGGATTGCTTTTTACCGCCAGATAACCCTCCAGGGCATGAGAATAAGCGTCAACCGCCGTATCGGCAGTGATATTAAACGGTATATCACGGGTATATGCGGGGTCAATATAAGCAATTGCAGGTATAATCGCGGGGCTGAAGATGCTTTTCTTATTTTCTATGGCATGATAGGTAAGGATGCTGTAAGGAGTTACCTCTGAGCCGGTTCCAGCCGTGGTAGGGACCGCCACCATGGGAAGAGCGGCAGTAAATCGGACAGCAAACAATTCTTCATCAGTTATGTCGTTTACTGCCAGCACGGCAATCGCTTTCGCCGCATCCAGAGGAGAGCCTCCTCCCAGACCGGCAATAAATTCCGCCCGGGCCTCCCGAGCCGCCGCAGCCCCCCGGCGTACTGTTTCCACCGATGGATTGGCCTCCACTTCCCGGAATATCTCCCAGCTTATATTGCAGTCCGAAAATGCCTGACAGAGGTCTTGCAGGGAACCGTTTCTTACCGCCGATCCACCCTTTCCGGTCACAATCAGGGCCCGTTTGCCCAAGGCTTTCATCTCTTCATAGTTGCCAGCTATCGCGCCATTACCGAAAAAGAGCCTGGTAGGTGACAGCCAATTCCAGGTCATACTGATTCCTCCTTTAATGTGGATTGCAGAAGCAGGAACGGTTTTTGGGCCTGCAATTACTGCAGGCTTAAAAACCGCCCCTGCACTTTCTCGTGGTTTATTTTATAGTATCTATAAGCAGAGGAACCGGCTGGGGTGGTTGGTTGCCAAACTGGTAGGCCTGGGCCAGCCTGATGCGGGCTTCCTCAATTCTGGCTTCATTGCTGCCATAGATCATGGCGATAGCATCACCGTTTTCCACGTAATCGCCGCATTTTTTAATCAGTTTTACCCCGGCGGTATGGTCAACCTGGTCTCCCAGTTTTTCTCTTCCGGCGCCGGCCAGCATGGCTGCTCTGCCAACTTCCTCCGCATTGAGTTCAGTGACATATCCGCTTCGGGTTACCCTTAATGCAGTTTTAAAGCGGGATCGGGGCATTCCATAAGCAGGTATATCATAGTCCAGCCTGCCTCCCTGGGCTTCCACTATTTCCTTGAATTTATCCAGCCCCCGACCGGATTTAAGCAGTCGCCTGATCTCGTCTGCGGCCTGGTTCAAATCGGCATGCTTGCCCCCCAGAACCAACATATGCGCCGCCAGGACGATACTGATTTCCTCCAGGTCGGATGGACCCTCTCCTTGTAAAGTAGCAATGGCTTCCCGCACTTCCAGATTATTTCCCACCATGTAACCCAGAGGCTGGGACATATCGCTTAACACAGCAACTATCTGGCGATTGGCTCCCTTTCCTATGTTCACCATGTCTCTGGCCAGTTCCAGGGCCTTCTCTCGGTTCTTCATAAAAGCCCCGCTGCCTACCTTTACATCCAGTACGATTCCCCGGGCCCCGGAAGCAAGTTTCTTGCTCATTATACTTGATGCAATCAAAGGTATGCTTTCCACAGTTCCGGTTACATCCCTGATAGCATAAAGCCTTTTATCAGCCGGTACTAAATTGCCGCTTTGTGATATTACCGCCGCCCTTACCCGGTTGAGTTGCTCAACGAACCGGTCGTGGGGCAGATTGACCTGAAAGCCGGGAATAGATTCGAATTTATCTATGGTCCCTCCCGTATGGCCTAAACCCCGGCCGGACATCTTGGCTATCGGTATACCGGCAGCAGCAACCAGCGGAACTATTACCATGGTAGTCTTATCCCCCACACCGCCGGTACTATGCTTGTCTACCGTTATGCCTTCAACCTTTGATAGATCCACTACTTCGCCGGAATAGGCCATTGCCAATGACAAATGCCGGATTTCGGCCGCGTTCATTCCCTTAAAATATACTGCCATAAGCCAGGCAGCCAACTGATAATCAGGGATGGTATCATTGCTTATACCATCAACCAAAAATTGAATCTCTTCCCGGGTTAATTCCTGCCCGTTTCTTTTTTTAATTATCAAATCCTGTACGTTTATCATTACATCAACCCCTTCAACTTAGTATTTTTTTAAGCAGGAATAAAAGCTTTTGCCGGCCAGTTTATCTGATGAAACTCCCAGGTAATCGGCCAGGGTGGCGGCAACATCGGCGAAGCTTTCTCTGCAGCCCAGGCTGACAGCCGATTTTATTTCCTGCCCGTAAACCAGTAGAGGCACATATTCCCGTGAATGATCAGTACTGCTGGTAGTAGGGTCACAACCATGGTCAGCCGTGATAATCAAGCAATCCTGCGGATTTAATAAAGCCAGTATTTCCGGCAGCCGCTGATCGAACTCCTCCAGAGCCCGGGCATAACCATCAGGGTCATTGCGGTGCCCGTAGAGCTGGTCAAAATCCACCAGGTTGGCAAAGAGCAGTCCTCTGAAATCCCGGTTCAAATTTTTCAGGATCTTATCTATTCCATCCTGATTATCGACGGTCGGATAAGACTCGCTTATACCGTGCCCAGCAAATATATCCTTGATTTTACCTACCCCGATTACCGTTTGCCCGCTGCTCTTGATATGGTCCAGAAGAGTGGTATCCGGCTCATAGGAAAAGTCATGACGGTTAGCCGTACGAACAAAGCTTCCGGGCTCGCCGATAAAGGGGCGGGCAATAACCCGGCCCACCGCATGCTCGCCGGTTAGAATATCCCGCGCCATACGGCAATATTGGTAAAGCGTTTCCAAGGGAATTACCTCTTCATGGGCGGCTATCTGAAATACACTGTCCGCTGAAGTATAGACGATGGGGTAGCCTGTCCTCATATGGGCGGGACCCAGTTCCTTTATAATCTCAGTCCCGGAAGCCACTATGTTTCCCAAAGTTTTACGGCCGATGCGCCGCTCAAACGCATTGATCAATGCGGGGGGAAATCCATCGGGATAAGTAGGAAAAGCCTGCTTCAGCACCAGTCCCATTAACTCCCAATGCCCGGTAGTAGTGTCTTTACCCGGCGACTTCTCCTGCATCTTCCCATAGGCCGCCCGGGGTAAATCCACCGGCGGTACTCCCTTGATGTCAATTATATTGCCCAATCCCAGTTCCTGCAAGTGGGGCAGGTCAAGTCCTCCTACCGCCAGGGCGGTATGGGCCAGGGTATTGGAACCCTGGTCACCGTAAAGGCAGCTGTCCGCACATTCCCCCGCCCCCATACTGTCAAGTACTATGACTATAGCTCTTGTTCCCATTATTGTCACTACCTCCAATCAAAATACAGCTTTCAGGCTCGGGGATGATAAAGCTGATAAACTTCCATGAGCCGGGATCGGGTCAGATGGGTGTAAATCTGGGTGGTGGAGATATCGGCATGGCCCAGCATTTCCTGGACGGCCCGCAAATCCGCTCCATTTTCCAGCAAATGGGTGGCAAAAGAATGCCTCAGCGTATGCGGGGTAACCTCCTTATTCAGTTCCATCTTTTCCACATAACCGGCCAAAATCTTAAAGAACCCCTGCCGGCTCATGGCCCTGCCCCGGGCATTGACAAAAAGGGTTCTTTCCAAATGATTCTTCACCAATGAATTGCGGCCCCGGGCCAGGTACCTGATCACCCAGTCTACCGCCGTCTGGTTAACCGGTATGATTCGTTCCTTTCTTCCCTTGCCCAGACAGCGCATAAAACCGGCGGTAGTGTTGACATCCTCAATCTGCAGATGCAGCAGCTCGGATACACGGACCCCGGTTCCGTACATCAATTCCAGCATGGCCCGGTCCCTTAACCCCAGAGGAAGAGTTACCCGGGGCTGCTGCATAAGTTTGTCCACCTCTTCAATAGTCAAAACTGCAGGAAGCTTGCGCTTAATTTTAGGTGTCTCCAAATCCGTGGTGGGATTGTTCTGGATGTAATCTTCCAGTACCAGGAACTTATAAAAAGTTTTTATGCTGGAAAGGCTGCGTGCTACCGTTGAGTAAGCTGCCCCTTCGTCCATCCGGGCAGTCAGAAAACCCATTATCTGCTGTTTACTGACCCTCAGCGGATCACTCAGCCCCGCGCTTTTCTGCAGGTAGTCACTGAATCTGGTCAGGTCACGGCGATAGGCCGCCTGAGTATTTACAGATAAGCCCTTTTCATAATCAAGGTATTCAATAAAGGCAGAGATATAATTCTGCATCAGCTGACTCCTATATTTTTTCTAGTACTTTAGACATTTCTTTGGCTTTTTCCTTCTGCCGCCTATTCTTCATAGTAAAAATCCTGAATTTTAATAACGAATTGATCCATCATACGGTCAAAGTTGCTTTCCCGGCTGCGATCTTCCACCCGCATGGGGTTGCCGCTGGGGTGCTCTTCCTGAAACCAGCGTCCGTCAACCGGCACCTGTTTATGCAGCAAACCGGTGATTATGGGTAAAGTATAGATAAAAACTGCAATTAATACCAGAGCCGCACCCACCTGAAGCAGCTTTTTCTTCCAATTATCAATTATAACAATCATCCATTCCACCTCCACTGATTATAGTATCAAGCTCAGAAACCAGGGTGACAGGTAGGCCTCCACAAAGGCTCCCGCAAGCATAATCAAAAGATAAACCAGCATCAGACTGGTATACCCAAGCACTGCGCGGCCCAATGGTACGCCATTATTCCTCCCTCCCATGATATAAACGGAAAAATTGATGGCCACCACCGACCAAGCCAGAAAAAACGGAATATAGATGAGGTTCTGAGGCAGAACCGACAGCAGCGTAATCAATATCCCGGCTCCAGCCCGATCATGCAGCAGAAAACTTACGGTAAATCCCAGGGCAAAGCCTCTGAGCCAAATAACTGCCAGCACCAGGGGTAAACCAATCACCGTCAATCCCAGGAACCATAAGATCATTATCGCCTGCAGCTGTTTATTGAATGCACTGACCAGAATCGTATGCCCGCCCAAGCTGCCGTCCATGCCTTCCCTTAAATAACTGTCAATAATACTTGATAATTGGTTTTTTACACCTCCATCCAGACCGGGGACCTGGTAATTGCCCATAATCAAACCGATCAAAAACATAAGCAGAACCAGGATATACTGGGGACGATTTTCATTTATGTGTTGTTTGATCCGGGCTTTGAAACTCATGTCCTGGCTCCTTATAGCTTGAATTAGCGGGAATATCGCGCCCCTTTACCGTATCCGGCGTTGCTTAAAGAGCTGTATGGCTCCCTAGAAAATAATATTTTTTGAGGAGATAGTTTATGCGTTAAAAGAAAAATGAGCCGGAAACCAGCTCATGGATTGGCCTTATATTCTGTTAGATAATGGGATCTACATCATTTTCTGCTTGCGCAGGACCTCATAAATCACTGGTACCACCTGTTTTTTGCGCGACATAACCCCATGGAGATAAATACTGCCTTCACCGGTTGGTCCGAAGGCCTGTTCCACCAGATTGCTTTTATCTCCGGCAACAATCAGCTCGGTAGCCGCCTCCAGAATATCCGTAACCATAAGGCACATAAAGGCGTATTTATGACGGCGGCAAACCGCTTCCATGGCTTGGACCAATTTATCTTTACGCTGTCTTATCCGGCCCAGATCCACAGTCTCGACCTGAGCAACGGCAAAGATCTCATCACCGCTGACGTATTCTTTCAAATCCTCAGTTATCAATTCCTCTTCACTGTGCAGTTCCAGATGGGAAGTACTGTATATGGCTTTGCCCCATTCCAGGGAAGCAAGCCCTGATATCCGCTCCAGTTCGTCCGCTATCCGGCGGTCTTTGGCGGTTGTGGTAGGTGATTTGAAGATCATGGTATCGCTTAAAATACCTGAAAGCATTAATCCAGCCAGGTTAGGACTAAAATACACCGAATTATTGAGGAAAGTCTCGGCTACCAGGGTACAGGTGGAACCCACCGGCTCATTGTGGAAATAGATGGGCATGATGGTCTGCAGATCGCCCACCCGGTGGTGATCTATAATTTCCAGTATTTCCGCTTCATCCACTCCGTCAACCGCCTGCTTCTTTTCATTGTGATCCACCAGGATAACCTTTTTACGTTTCATTTGCAACAAATCATAGCGGGATATCATCCCCAAATAGCGATTATCCTCATCTACCACCGGATAATTGCGGAAACGGGAAGACAACATCTGCTTACGGGCATCTTCTGCCGCTTCATGGCTTTCGAACAGAACCAAATCACGGGTCTTCATAATATCGGCTACTTTTTTACTCAGGATATCCCGCAGGATTTCCGGGCTGTTTTCCACATCCTGGCCCCGACCCAGACGTTCCATAAAAATCATGGCCAGATCGCCGATAGTCAACAAACCCAGGAATTTATGCTTATCATTCAGCACCGGCAGGGTCCTCAGCCGGTGCTTCTGCATAAAATTGCTTAATTCAACTACAGTCATATCAGCGGTTACGTAGACAATTTCGTCCATATCCAGCAGATCATCCACGGTAGTGCCCACATTCTTAACAATAGCCGGAGCCTCAAACTCAAGCTTTTCCAATACAAAGCGGCTTTCCTCATTCAGCTCTCCGGCCGCCGCCGCTATATACAGACCTTCAGCGCTGCTCTGCTTGTACACCTTATAAGCAATCGCGGCGGCAATTGAGTCCACATCCGGATTTTTATGACCTATAACATAAACCGGTTTCATCAGTTATCACCTACATCTATAAATTTTTAATATTTTCCTGCAAGGCATAGTCACAATATGG
>DHCD01000057.1:0-3995 GCA_002398105.1 Syntrophomonas sp. UBA4911 | reverse complement strand
CCGTTAATCCCAGCTACAAGCCATCATTAATCCCCGGCGTCAGTCCCGCCGCAACTGAAGACCGGGCTTTTACGCGACATTAATTGTACCCATAAGGTACATCAGTGGTCCTCGTAGAGGGGAATATTGTGACTATGTCTTCCGCTACTCAACATAATATTATCCTGCAGAAGCAAATTGGCAATAAACTGGGCGGCCAGAACATCTTCCAGCGAGTTGCGGCTGGCGGCTATTACGGCTATCCCCCGGTCATTTCGTTCAAGCAGGCGGAGAGCCCGGCGGGCGGCGGTCAATGCCGGCTCCATCCCCTTCTGTTTATAAGTTCGGGCCACGGTGCCGGTTATTACCCGGGGATTTACCTGGAAGGCTGCATCATAGGCTACGCCTCCGGTGTCGGTGACCGCTACCACCACCCGGTTCTTCATATCCAGCAGTCGGGGCGTCTCCGCTCCGATATTGGGAAGCACGGCTTCCACTATACCCTGCTCCCTTTCGATGCCCCGCATAACTTTCCGGCAGCGGGCCCGGCGCTCATCCTCCGACCCTGATCGGGGTTCGGCCACCAGGATAATACCTTCCCCGCATTCGCGGGACAGGCGGCAGGCCTCCCTGCCTATCCGTTCCGGTGCCACCTCGACCGGGGCTGCGGTATGATCGGGACTGCATCCCAACACCGCGTAGGCGCCGGCATCCATGGCGCTCTCCAGGGTGGTTGACATGTCAATAACATCGACAATCATGACCAGCATGCCTTCCCTGGCCGCGTCGCAGGCGCCGCTGGCGTCACTGCCAACGATTATCTTCTTGGATCGGTCCATCTTCATAACCACCGCCTTAGAATCTGCTATAAAAATTATTTCTTAACCCGGCCAAATTTTCCTCCCCCGCCCGGGGTAATAGGCAACCTGCCCACCCGCATGCGGGTAATGTAGGAGGCTGCACCTTCTCCAGCCACTCTCGCGATATCATCCTTACTAGCTTTTTCCAATAAATTTATCTCATTATGGAATGAAGCCAGCAGTTTCTCTCTCAATTTGGGCCCCACACCGGGCAAATCCTTCAACGGAACCCGGTAATTATAAGGAGGCCGGCTTACCGGGTGGCGTGGTTCCTCCTGATCCCGAATCTGTATAATCCGGTCATAGACCCCCATGACCATCCGTTCATTACCACAGCGGCTGCACCTCAGCACCGGCGGAGCATCACTGGTTATAGTCAAACAGCGGGGACAATAACTGCGGTGATATTTGCCCATCAAGGGGTCCATGCCGTAGTTGGCCATAACCCGGCGTCCTTCAAAATTCTCCAAAGCATATCGCAATTCCTGAAAATTGTTATCGGCCAGGCGCAAAAGATTATATTCGCGGCCAATATTATCAGCCGAATGGGCGTCGGAGTTGGATAAGAAGGTATAATCCCGGGTCTCGCCTATCATGTCGGCCATATCGGTGTCAGCGCTCAGGCCCAGTTCCAGCACCTTGATACTGCCGGCATCCCGGCCCAGTTCATCTTCCAGCCTGGGGGTCAGGAAACCATAGATACCCTTATGAGGGGTGAAGACATGAGCCGGACAAAATATCCCATTCAGAACCAAACTCAGATTGATGAGTTCAGCTATAGAGACATTGGCTTTCTGGGTGGAAAGAGCCATATTGCTGACCCGGCTGCGCATATATTTCTGGTAGTCTTTTATATTCTTCAGACCGGGCAGGTACAAAATCATGTGAACCCCTTCCCGGCTTTCCACTTCACAGCCAGGGATCAGCAACACTCCATTGCGGGCCAGCATTCCTCCCCGAGGATGCTGGCGCAGGTCGCCCCTTTCCAGCATGGCTTCAATTTCCGCGCTCACCAGAGTACTGCCTGCATCCACTATCCCCACCATGTCCAAGCCTTTGCAGGGTGCGGCGGCAAATAGTATTGCGCCCAAATCAAGCTTGCGGGAAGCAGTTATCTTCACTGCCCGCCCATCGGCACTGCCCACATGAATATGCAGATCGCTGTAAATATTTCTCAATTTTACTTCCTCACCAAGCGGTTAAATGCATGTTGTATACCTATAATACTCTTGCCATCAATGATTTGACCTGTAAAAATCATCCGGTAAGCTTCCGGTAAAGGAATACTCACACTTTCCAGGAATTCATCATTATCCGGGCTGCACTCGCCCGGGGTCAGATCCTGAGCCAAGTACAGGTGCAATTCTTCATTGCAGAAGCCGGGAGCGCTGTAATACGATAGGATCCTTTCCCAATCGGCAGCCTGAAGGCCGGTTTCTTCAGCCAATTCCCGCTGAGCACAGCTTAAAGCCTCTTCACCCGCTTCCATGGTTCCCGCCGGTATCTCCAGTAAAACCTGTTCCACCGGTTTGCGATACTGCCGTACCAGGCGAATGTTATTTTCACCATCCAGGGCCACAATAGCTACCGCACCGGCATGTTCAACAATTTCCCGGGTACTCTCCCGCCCGTCGGGAAGACTTACCGTATCTACCTTGACGTTGATGATACGGCCCTTGAAGATATCCTTACTTTGAATGGTCTTTTCCTCAAAATTCATAGTTCCCCTCCTGCATAAATTTGCCAATCACTGCATAGACTGCAACCGAGGTGATAATAATGCAAGTCCTAATTCAAAAGCAGGGCATTACCTTTATCGGCCAGGTAAAGGATCTGCCTTTACTCTTTAACGGTATTCCGCCCCATATTACCCTGCGGGAATTTATTCACCGGAATCTGCACTAAACAGCATGGATTCGGTTTAACGGTTCTTGCCGGGACAGCTTTTCCGCTGCCCGGGCAGCGGAGCCCAGAGTGAGGAAGAATTCCCGTTCCTCATCAATCCCTCTGCCCATGGTACTATGTTTCATGCCGCTGTCAGCCAGAATGTCAAGCATAACAGGATTATCTTCCAGGCATATATTATGCTTTTCCATCAGTTCCCGGGCCTGCAGCTGCCCCAGAATATACGCCATTTTGTCTGCCGGCAGATCGGGCAGGGGGACCACCGCTTCCACCAGACAGACCCGTGAAAGCACGGTCAGGCTGTGGTGACTTATTCCCCGATGCCTGGTTCTGGAATCGGCAAAGCTTATACGCGGAACCGCCACCGGAATTCCTCCCAGGCTGTATACCGCATTGAGTATCTGCCCCTGTTCTATTCCGGTAAATCCCCAGCGAGTCCCGGTTCCTACTATACCGGGCCCCATACTTACTATTATAATATCGGCCTGCAGTACTTTGCGCGCGGCCAGCAGCCCGGAATAGACATTGACTGCCTCCAGATCTCCCCCGAAAGCATGGCCTATGGTAACCGTTCCCGCCAGAATATTCTCCCGCTTTAAATAGTCGACGGTTTGACTGAATGCCAGGGGAAGAGCAGCTCCATCAGTCATAACATAGGCCTGCCGGAAACCCTGCCGCTGCAGATACAGGGCCAGGGGCGCCACCATGGAATGCAGGGTGGCAACCAGCACCGGGATCCGGTCCAGGCTGTCGGCCTGCATCATCACCTGGCGATGGGGACTATCCTCCTCCTCTACGCTCAAGGTTTTTATCTGCAGAGGAGTGTAGCGCATCTTCATGATATGCCCCCCCGGCGGCATTTCCTTTCCGGTCGAGTTAAGGTTGGCGATAACATAGTGATAACCGCCGCTTCCCAGGTTCAGAGAAACAGCCGTGGTATTCAGCAGGACTTCATCCCCGGGATTTATATCGCCGCTTAAATCCGGGTAAGCTATACATCTGGCTTCCCCTGCTTCGGTCCGAACCAGAAAGCCTTTTATCCCTTTGCGGGCAAACAGTTCCTTTATAATCGTTCCGCGCCGTATTTCCAGCATCGTTCCTCCTGATAAATTTATTTGCTCACGCTGCAACAATAACGTGGCGGTTGGGATGCATAAATACTTTATACTTTCCAATCTGCATCCTTCTGCTTATTTTTTTAAAACCACAGTTGGCGGAGGGACAGAAGCAGCCATAATATTCCTCAAAAGC
>DHCD01000106.1:25568-26009 GCA_002398105.1 Syntrophomonas sp. UBA4911 | reverse complement strand
ATGAGAAAAGCAATGATTAGATTAAGAATGAGTGAACATGATGCCCATTACGGAGGAGGATTAGTTAACGGCGCTCGTATGTTGGATCTTTTTGGCGATGTTGCCACCGAATTGCTGATTTTAAGCGATGGAGATGAAGGGTTGTTCAGAACCTATGAACATATTGATTTCCTGGCTCCGGTTTACGCTGGAGACTACATTGAAGCGGTAGGCTGGTTTACCAGGGTGGGCAATACCTCCCGGGAATTCAAACTCGAAGCCTGGAAAGTAATCCGTCCGGTAGCAGGGGCCGAAAATCCGTCGGCCTGTGAAGTCCTGGCCGAGCCCATACTGGTCGCCCAGGCTACCGGCATCTGCGTGGTGCCTAAAGAATGCCAGAGAGGCGCGCAGGTTCCGGTAGAAGAATTGTTGGGGGATCTCCTGGCTGAAGCCCAATAAATA
>DHCD01000106.1:22620-25175 GCA_002398105.1 Syntrophomonas sp. UBA4911 | reverse complement strand
TGGCAGGGGCCTGCCTGTTGGTAATACTGGGAATTATGGATTTTACCGAGGCGGTAGGCAAAATTGATTTCAATACCATCGGTCTGCTGGTAGGTATGATGATAATTGTAGGCATCACCCGCCGGAGTGGAGTATTCGAATATATGGCCGTTAAGGCAGCTCATAAGACGGGCGGTGACCCAATTAAAACCATGATCGCCCTGAGCATCGTTACCGCAGCCGCATCGGCTTTACTTGATAATGTTACCACCGTATTGCTGGTGGTGCCGGTCACCATATCAATCTGTTCGACCTTGGAAATTACTCCCGTACCGATTTTAATCGCAGAGATACTGTCTTCCAACATCGGGGGCACAGCCACCTTGATAGGTGATCCGCCTAATATCATGATCGGTAGTGCCGCCGGCCTGGGTTTTATGGATTTTGTATATAACCTGACCCCCATCGTGCTGGTAGTATTTGCGGTAACTCTATGGCTTTTAAGATTGATTTACGGCAAAAGAATGTCTGCCACTGATGAAAACAGAGGCCGATTAATGGCTATGAACGCCGAAGGGGCGATAAAAGACCGGGTTCTGATGAGAAAATCTTTACCCGTGATTGGCCTGGTTATCCTGGGTTTTATCACCCACGGAATTTCAGGCCTGGAACCAGCTGCCATTGCCTTGGCCGGAGCATCGCTGCTCCTTCTACTGACCCGGGAAAATCTTGATGAAGTCTTGCATACGGTGGAATGGGCTACCCTATTTTTCTTTATTGGTTTGTTTATCCTGGTGGGGGGGCTGGAAAAAGTCGGGATAATCGAAGATATGGCCCGTGGGGCAGTTGCCATAACCCATAGCGATTTAAAGGCTTCAACTATTTTAATACTGTGGCTGTCAGCCATTGCTTCGGCCTTTATTGATAACATACCGTTTGTGGCGACATTCATTCCGCTGATAAAGGAAATGGCGATAATCGGGCATATGAACGTGACTCCGCTCTGGTGGGCACTGGCGTTGGGAGCCTGTCTCGGTGGAAACGGAACTATCATTGGCGCTTCGGCTAATGTCATCGTATCAGGAATTGCAGCTCGGGAAGGGCATCACCTAACCTTTGTTTCTTATTTTAAAATAGCTTTCCCGTTGATGCTGGTTTCGATAGCGCTTTCCACAGTATATCTGCTGCTGTTTTACTTTTAAGCCCTATTGAGAGTTTTTTATAAAAGTATTGAGGGCAAAGATATGACCAAAAGCGATAAATTTTTCTAATAACAGACTTTTGATATTACGGTATAATTAATTTAGCAATAAATTAACCTTAATTTAATGAAAAATTAACATACTCTAGTGCTTATCTTTGCTCTCTCATCGAAATGATTTCGAATCAACTGTATAATACAGACATTTTTATAACAATATACCCAGTGCTTTTCTGTTATTCAAACGTAATTACCCCCAAACTGGAAGCTAAATAATGGAAGATTTGTGGTGGTCAGTCAGTATGGGAGAAAGAAAAATAAAAGCACCAGGTCAGAGGCAAATGTCTGATAGTAGAGCAGGTGGCTTATCAATGTCCGGGAGTGATAATAACAGCCGCTACCCTGCTATGGCCTATCTGGATTACCCCCGGGTAAAAAGCAGACAGGAGGAACGTATGGATTTGAATTATTTGGTTCAATCCCTGTCTGAACTGCTTGCCTCTTCCCGCACGATAAGCCATGAACTGCTGGTAACCGATGAAGAAGGCTTTGTACTTTATCGGCTCAACCATAATTCTGCCGGGAGCGTCCCGGAAGGCCGCTGCCTGGCGCTGGAGGCAAGCGGGGTAAATGCTCTGGGCCTGGCCTTAAAAAGTCTTGAACCTGTTAAAATAGTGGGTAAGAGGCATGATCATTCCGATTTTAAAGATTGTATTTCTTTGGGTATCCCTGTTGCGGACCAAGGCAGGCTGATAGCTTGTGTGGGCTATATTTTACCGGAGAACAGTTCCCATCTGTTGGATTCCGGCATACTGGATAATATTATCAGTACCTTGGTACAGGCAGCCGTAAAAATGTTGGAGGCCCGAAAAAGTCTGGACGAGTTATACCTGCTTAAAGAATTTTTTAATCATCTGGACCCTAATCAGGGTAATATGGTAGTTGATAGTAATTTTAATATTATTCAGGTCAATCGCCAGGCAGAGATCCTGCTGGGCCTGCCCAAGGAAGAACTGACTGCCCATTCCCTTCGAGACATAACGGTAAGCCTGCCCCCGCACATTTCTAATAAAGATCCCTGTGAAAGCCGCACATGTAAGCTGCTTACCTGTTCTCCTGCCGCAAAAGTTGAAGTTATCACCCTAATTAGTCCGGTATGTTCTGATTATGACCGCTGTGTAGGTTGGCATATCTCATTTGAACCGGTGAAAAGCGATACCCCTAAAGAAAATAAAAAGAAGCTCAACAAATTTGAATTTAAAGATATCATAGGGCAAAATAAGGATTTTATAAAACTGCTGGGTTTGGCCAATGCCGTGGCCAAAAGCCCCTCCAATGTTCTTATAAGCGGAGAAAGCGGTACCGGCAAGGAACT